>JBBSIK010000189.1:0-6165 GCA_038232115.1 Chloroflexia bacterium | reverse complement strand
CTTCTTCTTCTTAGAGCTTCTTAATGGCCGGGCAGTCAGTCATCGAACCGGGTAATGCCAAATATGTTCATGGCAGCCTTGCCACGTGTGGTCTCATAGGGGGAAGGCTTTTTCTCCTTCACACCTTTGCGTGGGCTTACCTCACCTGGAAAGGAATCGGTGGTCGTGCCACCGCTACCCTCCTCCGAGTATAAAATGCTGTCGAGCACGCAAGGGCGGTCGAGCACCCTGCTCAGCGACTCCTCTATAATGCTACGCTGTGGCTCCCCCTGGCTGCGCTTGGCTTGTATAGGGTCGCGGAAACTGACAGTTACACGGTTGCCCACTACATTGAACGGACGCACGAGATCAGGGTTACGGAACGCGCTCGCCATTGCTTTGCTGCGGGCATTTATCTGCTCTACCAGTCGGGGCCAGCGTTGCCGCAATCTCTCCAGGTCGTCGCTGTCGTCGCCGACGGCTTCCGGTGGCGCTATAGGCTCATCGGGTGGCGAGCCTGCATGATGACCGTTTTCCTGATCGGGCAACACAAGCTCTTCCAGGGGCGGCGCTTCCTCCAACGCAGGCGGCTGGGGCAACTCGGATACCGGTTCCTTTGGAGGTAAGCCCTGCGTCACCGGCTTGCCATTCTGACTAAACGTTCCCAAATCGTGGTGAACGGGAGGTGGCACAAAGCTCTCGGACTGGCGAGGTGTATCGAGTTGCGCGGGCGGCACAGGCCGTGTCCTGGGCAAGACGACCATAGGATTCGCGCTCGCAGCGGACTCGCTATTACGATTCTGCGTGGATGGTTGAGGCACTTCATCTTCCATCTTCAGGAGGGCGCCCACCAGCGCCATTTCGAGCGGCAACTGGCGGTAAGATGTCGAGCGAATCGCGGCATCGGCATCAGCGAACGCTTTCACCCAGCGTAAGAGATCACCCATGCCAACTTGCGCGGCCTGTGCGGACATGCGTGCTCGTATCTCCTCCGTCACGTCCAGCAACACGCCATCCAGCATGACAGCGCCCGATTTTACGAGCATGAGGCCGCGCAGGTGCTCGACAATCTGCTTGTTCAACTGGCGAGGATCGAGGCCCTCATCCAATACCGCGTTGATCTGCTTGAGACCGGCAGCTAGGTCACCTGCCACGAGGGTGTCAATGAACCCGGCCACTTGCTCCACACCCGATGCGCCAAGCATGTCTTGCACACTCTTGAGCGTAATAGGCCCCTCAGCGAACACTCTGAGTTGGTCGAGCAACGACAGCGCATCCCGCAACGAGCCTGTTGCCTGCCGCGATATGAGGTCGAGCGCGCCGCCTTCGGCCTCTATACCTTCGCTGTCGCAGACGTAACGAAGGCGGGCCGTCATAGCAGCCAGAGGGATCCTGCGGAAATCGAACCGCTGGCACCGTGAGGCGACAGTCGCGGGTACCTTATGCACCTCGGTGGTCGCCAGAATAAAAGCAACCTGTGGCGGCGGCTCCTCCAATGTCTTGAGCAGGGCGTTGAAAGCAGACACGCTCAACATATGCACTTCATCTATGATATAGAACTTGGTGTGCCAGATAGACGGTGCAAAGTTGGCGCGCTCGATTATCTCGCGTATGTTGTCTACGCCGGTGTTGGAAGCCGCATCTATCTCTATCAGATCGGTGACTAGTTCCTTGCCGGCTGCAAGACAGTTCGCACACTGATTGCAGGGCTTGTTCGGGCCGTCAGAGAGGCAGTTGGCGGCGCGCGCCAGCAGACGGGCGGCGCTGGTTTTGCCGACGCCTCTAGGGCCTGTGAACAGATAGGCATGAGCTATCCGGCCCGTGGCGATGGCGTTCTTGAGGGTCTTGACCACCGGCTCCTGGCCCACCAATTCTTCGAAATCTGGAGAGCGATACTTGCGATAGAGGGACATAGAGGCTGGCAAACTCCTTATGCGGCTGTGGAAAAGCCCTGCCGTAACCTTATTATAGCTTATTTGCCCCTATTTCACGACTCGACCCGCATGCCGCAGCAGGGCTGATGCAAAGTGGCTCGTGGTAGGAGTTGTGTACCCAAACAGCATATTGTCCTTCCTCACTACGTTCGGAATCAGGTGGGTAACGGCAGTGCTGAATTAGAGAAAGTGAGTGGTAAGGTTGCAACCATGTACGACAGCCAACCGATTCCTCACTGCGTTCGGAATGACACTGTGTGGTCTGGCACTGTTGCTTGCTGCGTACACGACTTTGCATCACCCCTGCATGTCGCAGGGTCTGTTCAAAGTTGGTTCGCAGAGGGTTATGTCGACTTTGTAGCAGCTCTGGGACCCGGCCCCTGCGCCGCGTGCAACGGCTCCTTCAGTGTGATATACTTAACAGTCCAGCTGAAATATTATGGTTTTGGATTAAGGAAGATGACAACGCTGTCAAGTGGAGGCCTGTATGCCAAGGAACTTGGTACAAAAAATAATTGAGGCGCATCTCGTGTCCGGGGAAATGAAGCCCGGTAAAGAGGTGGCTCTCAGGATAGATCAAACGCTCACCCAGGACGCGACGGGCACGATGTCCTATTTGCAGTTTGAAGCGATGGGCATCCCCAGCGTGCGGACTGACGTTTCGGTGAGCTACGTCGATCATAACATGCTCCAGACTGGCTTTGAGAACGCCGACGACCACCGCTTCTTGCAGTCTATTGCAGCTAAGTACGGCATCTATTTTTCGCGTCCCGGTAACGGAATATGTCACCAGGTACACCTGGAACGGTTCTCGGTGCCCGGCAAGACACTGCTCGGCTCGGATAGCCACACACCTACATGCGGTGGCCTGGGCATGATCGCTATTGGCGCGGGCGGCCTGGACGTAGCGGTCGCCATGGGTGGTGGCCCGTTCTACACTGCGATGCCAGAAGTATGGCTGGTACGTCTCATAGGAAAGCGCCAGCCGTGGGTCGCGGCCAAGGACATCATTTTCGAGCTATTGCGAAGGCTAACCGTGAAGGGCGGCGTTGGCAAGATCATTGAATACGGCGGCCCCGGCGTGGCTGATCTATCTGTGCCTGAGCGTAGCACCATCACCAACATGGGTGCCGAGCTTGGCGCTACCACCTCAATCTTCCCCTCCGACCATCGCACGCGCGAGTACATGCAGGCCCAACAACGGGACAAAGACTGGGTTGAACTGGGGCCGGACAAGGACGCCGAATACGACGGTATTATTGAGATCGTGCTAGACGAGCTTGAGCCGCTCCTCTCACGGCCACACAGCCCCGATGCCGTGGTGCCTGTGCGCGAAGTGGCAGGCACTCCGGTGTCGCAGGTGCTTGTTGGCTCCTGCACGAACTCGTCGTTCGTTGATCTACAGACCGTGGCCGGCGTGCTCAAAGACAAGACGGTGCATCCGTCGTTATCCTTTGGCGTGACCCCCGGCTCGCGCCAGGTATATACCATGATCGCACGCTCCGGCGCGTTGGGCGATCTAATCGAGTCGGGTGCGCGCATACTCGAATCTGCGTGCGGTCCCTGCATCGGGATGGGCCAGGCTCCATCTTCCGGCGCGGTGTCGCTACGCTCGTTCAATCGCAACTTCGAAGGGCGTTCCGGCACCCCCAACGCGCAGGTATTCCTGGCATCGCCTGAGACCTGCGCCGCGAGCGCCCTTACAGGCTTCATTACGGACCCACGCGATCTTGGCCCCAGACTCGAAGTGGACGTGCCACCCAAGTTCCTCGTTGAAGATAACATGATCGTGCCGCCTGCGCATGACCCGGACACTGCTGAGGTGATACGGGGGCCTAACATCAAGCCTCTGCCGATGAACAAGCCTATGCTGGCCGATTTGACCGGCAAGACGCTCCTCAAGGTGGGCGACAACATCACAACGGACCACATTATGCCTGCCGGTGCAAAGGTGCTCCCCTTGCGCTCGAATATACCCGCCATTTCGGAGTACGTATTTGAGAAGGTTGACCCCTCGTTTGCGACCCGCGCCAAGGAAGCAGGCGGCGGCTTCGTAGTGGGTGGCAGCAACTATGGTCAAGGCTCCAGCCGCGAGCATGCGGCATTGGCGCCTATGTTCCTCGGCGTCAGGGCTGTGCTTACCAAGAGCTTCGCCCGAATCCACCGCGACAATCTCATCAATTTCGGCATCCTACCGCTCGTGTTTGTGGACCCACTCGACTACGGTGATATTAGCGAGAATGACGAACTTCGTATTTCGGACGTGCGAGGGGCGTTGCAGTCCGGGGCCGAGACCCTGACCGTGGAGAACGTCACTAACGGAAGCAAGTACCAGTTGAAGCACAACCTGAGTCCGAGGCAGGTGAACATTCTGTTACAGGGTGGTTTGCTCAACTCTATACGCGAGCTTGGCGATGCTAAGAACGTCGAGCGAGAGGCGACCGCCGGCGCCCACGGTAGCACCACCGCCATGCCCACCAAGACGACTAAGACCACAGACCAGCCTGGTGACAAGCCGAAGCCTCTGGCGCGCGAAGAGCTATTCGACCAGTTGGTGGTAAAGACTTACAGCGAGGAAGCCGCTGAGTTCGACGAGTTCGGGCATGGCCTGTCTGAGAAGTCCGATAGGCGACTGTCGGATATCGTAGCTGCGAAGGCCGGTGATTACTGCCTCGACATCGCAACGGGCACCGGCAACCTGGCACTCGCCCTGGCAAGCCGCGTGGACCCCGACGGCCAGGTGGTGGCAATCGACCTGGCAGCTGGTATGCTGGAGTTCGCTGAGCGTAAGGCTCGTGCCCTCAAGGTGAAGAACATCGAATTCAAGATGATGGACGCCATGCACCTTGAGTTCGAGAACGGCACCTTCGACGTGGTAACTTGCGGCCTGGCGCTCTTCTACTTCCCGGACATACCGGGCACGCTGGCGGAGATGTACAGGGTGTTGAAGCCCAATGGTATGCTGGCGATCTCGTCGGCAGACCCCGAAACTGCTTTCTCGCCCCTGAGTGAGCCATACATGGCACGCTTGCGCAAGGTCTCGCACGAACTGGAGATTGTACCGCCCGAATACCCTGAAATGTCAAAGCTAACGCGCACGAGAGATGGCCTTGAGCGTTTATTGAGTGAAGCTGGACTGGAAAACGTCAGCGTTCGCGTGGAATCGGTGCCGGTGCATTTCACATCGCCCGATGACTGGTGGAAGTATGGTCGCGGCAGCACATGGGGCGATCTGGTGCTCAAGGATATGCCCGAGGACACCAGAGCAGGGTTCGAGGAGGAACACCTCAAAGAAGTAAAGCAGTACTTCTCGGATGAGGGCGTGAAGACAGCCACCCCGGTGCTCTTTGCCACGGCGCAAAAGCCTCAGAACTAATCAAAGGCAGCATCAAGGCTGCCACTTTGCAACGAGAGCGCGTCGGCAAATTTAAGCCGACGCGCTCTCTTTGTTCTATCATAGAGGGTGCAACCCCGGCCTACACGTAGCGCGTATCGTCCGGCTTCTGATTGTTCTGCTCTTTGCCGCCAAACAACCCCCCCAAACCTCCGAGGGGCGATTGACCTCCGCCGAACAACCCTCCCTGTGGCTGCTGACCCTGACCACCGCCTCCGAGGAGTCCACCCAACCCGCCGAGAAGCCCCCCTAGCCCACCGAGTGGGTCATTGCCGCCTTGCGGGTACCCACCTGGGTTCGAGGGTTGCGTCTGTGGTTGCCTCCCACCTCCCAATCCACCACTCATCAATGCGCCAAGCACACTGGGAAGGAGCGCGCCGACTATGCCACCGATGATATTTGTCGCAGAAGCCGCGCCGGGGTCTATGTGCCCACTTGGTGCCTGGCCCCCGCCCATATTGACGCCATAGCCCCCACGCGACACATGAGCCGTACCCTGAGCGCCGGACACGGCTCCGCTCAACGCCTGCAAAGCCGCTTGCGACTCATCGAGGCCCTGATTCTTCGCGCCCGTGAAGCCATGCAGGGCCGGGAGCAGGGCATCTAGCATACTTCCCTGTCCGGGCTGTGCGGGGTTGTTACGCTGTGCGCCACCCGCGAGCGACTGGAGCAGCGGCCCAAGATCGGCTGCGCTCACGCCCTGTCGCCCCCGAAACTGCTGTGCTGCTTCCTCAAGACCGTTGGCATAATACTGTGTAGCCTTACCCTGGCCCGACTGTTTCATAGCCTGCGCCGCCGCCGCAAACTGGTCTCCCGCGTCGTTGGACTGGCTAGCGGTCTGCTGTGCTGCTTGTGCTG
>JBBSIK010000188.1:0-6179 GCA_038232115.1 Chloroflexia bacterium | reverse complement strand
CCGAGCACCAGTTCCTCAAGGGGCAGGAAGAGATGTTCCAAAACGCGACCGCCGCCACCCTCAAGCAAATGATCACCACTCACATCGAGCAAACGAGGGAGCATATCACTAACCTCGACCAGGTTTTCAGCATCATGGGCCAGCAGCCTGAGCGCGTTATGTGCGACGGGGCAAAAGGCATTGTGAGCGAGGGCCAGAGGGGCATGCGCGACACACAGAGTTCCAGCAGCGTGTGCGATGTAGCTATTGCGGGCGCGGCGGACAGAGTGGAACACTATGAAATAGCCGCCTATCGCGGCCTGATTACGGGGGCCAAGTTGATGGGCCAGAATGAGGTAGTGGGCTTGCTCCAGCAGAACCTCCAGCAGGAAGAGCAGACCGCAGCTCTCATTGAAAAGAACCTACCGATGCTGCTCAAGACTGCCATGCAGGCCAAGGGCATGGCGAGAGGAGTATCAGGCTCCTAGTATAAGCACAGTTTCGGCAGTCGCCGATAGTGCTGAGTAAGATATGGCGAACGAGACGTAAGCCGCAATGTAGCTCTTCTTCAACGCCGTCTTACGTTTTGTTTTTTTGTACGCGGAGCTAATAAGTGTGGCTAAACCGATCAATGAACAGGTAGTGGTGATAACCGGGGCGTCGTCAGGTATTGGGCGGGAAACGGCGCTGCGGCTGGCAGGACACGGAGCTAAGGTTGTCCTGGCGGCCCGACGTGACGAGGCGCTCAATGACCTTGTGGAGCAGATACAGACTGAGGGAGGTCAGGCTACTTCAGTGCCCACCGATGTATCTGTTTACAGCGAAGTAGAGGCGTTGGCTCAGGCCGCCGTGGACACATACGGACGCATAGACACCTGGGTGAACAATGCCGGTGTGCTCATCGTAGGAGAGTTCGCAAAGACAGAGATCGAGGAAGCCAGGCGACTGTTCGATGTGAATTTCTGGGGCGAGCTACACGGCATGAAGGCGGTTCTCCCTATCATGAAAGAGCAAGGCGCAGGCACCATCATCAACATTACCTCAGTGACTGCCCGTCGTCCACTGCCTCTGATGACGATCTATTCGGCGTCGAAGGCTGCGCTCAATGGCCTCAGCGAGGGTTTGCGGGCCGAGCTAGAAGGTAGCGGCGTAACATTGTGCATGGTGATGCCAGCCTCCATTGACACGCCTCTATATCAAAACGCTCTCTCCAAGGAGGGGCAAATGCCGCAGCCCTCCCCGCCCATATACCCGCCATCCGAGGTCGCCAAAGCCATCGAGAAAGCGGCCATCAATCCAATGCGGGATGTATATGCCGGCCCGGCAGGGGTCCTCTTCAATCTCAACAACATCCTTGCCCCGGGGCTGCTCGATAAGCTGCTGGCCGCGGTTGGTCGCTCTGCCATCCTGTCGAGTCGCCCCGAGCCCACCAGCGGCCACGACAACCTGGAGGAGCCTATGCGCGATGTTCCCGCCACGAGTTCAGGAGGTTGGAGAACGCCGAAGTACAAGGCTGTGGAGAAGGCAAGTCGTATCGCTCTCGGTCTGATAACTCTTCTTGTGGTGCGAAGGCTGGCCCGGCGATAAATCATGCTCGCTGGCTACTTTGTAACCGTCTCCCTTCCATAATATGTATGTATGTGCATAACTTCTCGCAGTAGATATTGACACCTCACAGGGTGAGTAATATACTCATCTCACTTCGAGATTACTGGTTCGCCAGTTGTTCCGGAGGAACAGGAACCCAGACGGTCCTCACGGATTGTTTGGGTTTTCTGTTTAAGCGATTACCCCTGGCACTTGCCATTTAACCCGCAGTGAGTACCGTTGGCGGAGCATACATAGCTATGTTGTGCCCCAGGTTCGTAATACTCCTGTAACATGCTTTAGAGCCTGGTTAGTCCTACTTCATATAATTGTGATAGATGCAGCAGGACCGCTCTTACTTTTCTTACCTTGCGCGTCTGTAGTCCTCTTCACAGCCTAAAGCCCGCAGACCGCACTTCGAGATGCGAAAAGAGAGAGGGTGTTATAATGGGCCAGCTTTACTCCCAGCTTTACTCAATGGAATCGCTGCCGTGGGCGCATGTGGCGGCAACGCACTCTGCTTCGGAGCCGCTCATGGCAACTCGTGAGGAGAGTACTTTGAACACTAAGGACTTCACCGTCCTGGTAGTGGACGACGAACCTAACATAGTAGAAGTAGTCAGCGCCTATTTGCAGCGCGAGCTTTTTAACGTAGTGACGGCGAACGATGGCGAGATGGCGCTGCGTAAAGTCGCCGAGCATAATCCCGACCTGATCGTGTTGGACGTGATGCTTCCGAGGCTGGATGGCCTGGAAGTGCTGCGCCGGGTGCGTGCGGCTGGCAACACTCCTGTGATTATGCTCACGGCACGTGGCGAGGAAAGCGACAAGCTGGTGGGTCTTGGTATAGGAGCCGACGACTACCTGACCAAGCCTTTCAGCCCAAGGGAACTGGTGGCGCGCATCAAGGCTGTGCTTCGAAGGGCAACACTTGCCCCGACCCCCGAACCCGGTTCTGATTCGGTGCTGCGCTTCTCGGGCCTGAAGGTGAACCCCCGCACCCGCTCCGTGGAAACCGATGCCGGGTCCATCGAGTTGACAGCGAAAGAGTTCGACTTGCTTTTCTTCCTGGCGAGCCACCCCGCCGAGGTGTTCACCCGCACCCAACTGCTGGACCATGTGTGGGACTACTCTTATTATGGCGACACCTCCACCGTCACCGTACACATTCGCCGCCTCCGCGAAAAGATAGAGCCGGACCCGATGCGCCCCAGGTATATAAAGACGGTGTGGGGCGTAGGGTACAAGTTTGAGAAATGATTCCGAAACTTGGTGCCCTTCTCTAAATAGGGTCCAGTGGATAGCAGCATCCATATCTTCTTGCGAACCGCATCACATTTCAAAAAGCGAAGCTTATGAGCACACAGATCAAAAAATCAGTACAGACGGCGGCGCCTTCATGGATAAAGATCATGGGGTGGGCGTTGGGCGGGTTGCTGGTGGCATTGGTGGGGGCGTTGGTGTATGCCACACTGCAACTCCAGTTTCCCAGCAAGGACTTGCGGGATCTCACGGAGTTTCTCCTTATCTCAGGCAGTCTGTCGGTGCTGCTGGGGGCAGTGAGCTTCCGGTTGGGGTTGGGCATGCGCTTGCCATCGCTGGCGGTGGCGATTGCGGTAGTGTACCTGGTGGGAGCGGCGGTGGTGGGGATAAATGTGCTTTACACCGCTTTTCTGATGTTCGCATCTCCCCACGATCTTGGCTTGCTGACGGTGCTGCTCGTCTTTTCGGCGGTAATCTCGCTCTTTTTCGCCACTTTCTTGTCGCAGAGCATGGTGTCACGCCTTCGCAACCTGCTGTTCGTTGCCAACCATGTAGCTGCCGGCGATCTCAGCGTGCGCGCCGACGACCGCTCGCCCGACGAAATAGGCCGGCTGGCGAGCGAGCTTAACTCCATGGTGGCGCAGCTGGAGCACTCTAAACAGGAGCGCGACCGGTTGGAGGCTTCCAGGCGCACCCTCATAGCCGCGGTATCCCACGACCTGCGCACCCCACTTGCCAGCGTAAGGGCTATGGTGGAGGCCATCAACGATGGTGTGGTTAGCGATCCGGAGACAGTTTCCCGTTACCTGCGGACGATACAGAACGAGTCGCTGCACCTTACCACCCTCATAGATGACCTGTTCGAGCTATCACAGATAGACGCTGGCGCGCTCAAGTTGCATATCGAGCCTGCTTCCATGGCCGATTTGCTTTCAGACGCTCTTGCGAGCATGGCACCGCAGGCCGACAAGAAGCATATTCAGATCGAGAGCCATGTGGAGGGCGTATTACCGCGTGTGCCGGTAGACGCCCCTCGCATGCAGCGCGTGTTGTACAATCTGATACAGAACGCCATCCGCCACACCCCTGACGATGGTACGATCACCCTTACCTTGCGGGGTCAGCAGGGTGGTGTGGAGCTTACGGTCGTAGATAGCGGGGAAGGCATACGAGAGGCCGACCTGCCCCACATCTTCGACCGCTTCTACCGGGGCGAACCCGCACGCACTCGCAGTAGTAGCACAGCGTCGGGACCGGGGGCAGGGCTGGGTCTTGCGATTGCGCGTGGCATCATCGAGGCGCACGGCGGCAGCATAAGCGCCGGCTCTGCGCCAGGGCAGGGTGCGGTTTTCCGTGTAGTTCTATCGTCATCGGCCAGCGCAGTGCCGTCATTGTCGCTTTAGGCCACATAACCTGCCGATTTCCCTTCCAATAGATACGTGGATGTGTATAACTTGCTGGACTTGCTATTGACGGCCCACAAGTCCGGTGATATACTTATCTCACTTAGAGGTTACTGGTTCGCCAGTTGTTTCTAAGGAACAGGAGCCCAGACGGTCCTCACGGATTGTTTGGGTTTTCTGTTTAAGCCACCGTTTGTATGACAATCATTTTGCGTGGCTTAAGCTTGTTACCTCGTACCCTGTGGGATGCGCCATCTTGTACCCGCAACGCTATTGGCCGATCATTCCAGAGCCAACTTCCCATCCACTAACGCCATAACAACGCCATAACTGCCCGCTCTGGTGGTTTTTGCTCTACATAATGGCACGCTCTGTGCTTGCAACTCGTTGCGGTGGTTGAATGGCTATGCCAGGAAACCGTCTGTCCGGTTGTCCGATCTCAGTCGCGGAGGAAAGGCGCACCGGCGTGTGCAACGAGGCTAACACAAGCGGGCAACGACGCCCGACACATAAAGGAGTTTTACAAATGAGTAGTCGAGATGATGACTCGGGAATGCGTGGCTCTGGTTCGATGGGTAGTGGCATGGGCGGCTCTGGCGATATGGGCGGCTCAGGCGGGGGCATGGGTGACCTGAGCGACTCCGGCGATATGGGCGGCTCTGGGTCCGGTTACGGCAGTGATAGTATGGGCGGCGGAATGGGCGGCTCCAGCATGGACGATATAGGCTCGGGTTCCGGCGCGATGGACGATCTGAGTGATAGCGGCACAAGTGACATGGGCGACACCGGCGGTATGAGTGGCGGTGGCGCGAGCACCGGCGGCATGGGCGGCAGTGGTTCTATGGGTGGCGACATGGACGACCCAGGCGATATGAGCGGCGGCCTGGGCAGTATGGCAGGTGACACCGGTAGGATGGGCCGAGGCTCCAACTCCGGCGTTGTCGGCGGCACCGATATGGGCGACTCAGGCGGTGGCAGCATGGATAGCTCCAGCTACGGCGGATCGGGTTCGGGTGGCATGAGCGGCGGTGGTGGCACCGGCGGCATGACAGGCGGCTCAATGGGCAACTCTGGTGGCACGGGCGGCTCAGGCAGCAGTGGTGGCGGCTCCGATAGTTAATCCTCTATCCCTGGCGCTCAACCTTAGAGAGTAGCAGAAACTGGGTTAGCGCCCGGTTCAGGTGAGTGATCCGCTTTCCCCTTCCGCGACCAAGAGGGATGTGTAAAACCTGGTCCCTTGCCTATTGACTCGGACGAAGACGTAAACTATACTGATCTCACTTCAGGAATTTGAGCTTCGGCTCTGCGAATGAAGTGCTCAAACTCCGGATGGTCCGCAAGGTCTGTCTGGAGTTTGTTTTTAAGTTCAGGTGATTTCCCCATGAAACGCAATGTCTAATGAGATGGAGCCGCAAAGCATGCCCTGAGCGTAGCCGAAGGGATGTTAAGACGCGCAGAACGCAAAGGACGCGCAAAGATAAAGATTACGAAGGGTTACACATTACGTGTTACTTCCCGCCACTTGTAGACGCTGCCAGCTGTGAGCAGGGTATTGCCTTCGGGGGTGGTTATGCTCTGGGTGACGGCGTAGGCATGGTTAGACTGGCGGTCTATGTGGGTGGTGATGGAGAGATGATCGCCGGGGAGGGCTGCGCGCTTGTATTCTAGCTTGTAATACTCGCCGTGCATATATAAGCCCTTTTCGCGCTGCCCCGCTATGCTTGTGCCGCCTGCCTCAAGTGTTGCGAGCATGGCGTCGTCCAGCCAGTTAGCGTAGTTGGCGTTATTGACGTGGCCCATCGAGTCGCATTCGTGCCACTCTGCGGTGCGATGGACGGCGTGCTCAAATAGCGTCTGTGGCTCGTCTTCCGCTTCCATGGCAGGAGGATTATAAGTGTCCAGTGGTATGCCGGGGGCGTCAAAACCGAGGCTTAACTCGCGGGGGAT
>JBBSIK010000187.1:0-6200 GCA_038232115.1 Chloroflexia bacterium | reverse complement strand
GGGCACCGAGCCGCAGGTAGGTGATGCCCTCAAGCATCTGTTCGCGCCCGCAAAGCCCATAGCGAGCACCGCACCCGTTATCGAAGGCCCGCGCCTCACTATGCAGCAGGCGATCAAGCAGACGCTCGAAGACGAGATGAGCCGCGATCCCAAAATCCTCGTGTTTGGCGAGGACGTGGGCGCGTTCGGCGGCGTACATCGCGTGACTGAGGGCCTCCAAGCGAAGTTCGGCGAGGCGCGGTGCTTCGATACGAGTCTGAACGAAGAAGGCATAGTGGGTCGCTCGGTGGGCATGGCACTCAACGGCCTGCGACCGGTGCCTGAGATACAGTTCCGCAAATACGCCGACCCCGCCCACGAGCAGATTACAGACGCGGGCAGCATGCGCTGGCGCACGAACGGGCGATTCGGCGGGCCTATCGTGCTGCGTATTCCTGTGGGCTACCAGCTAATGGGCGGCGACCCATGGCACGCGGTGACGGGCGAGGCTATATTCGCCCACCTCCCCGGCTGGCAGATCGCCTACCCCTCTACCACAGCCGATACGGTTGGGCTATTGAGGACGGCCCTACGTGGCGACAACCCTGTGATCTTCATGGAGCACCGCCTCCTCTATCGCCTGCGCGATGCCAACAACCCCTATCCCGGCCCCGACTACGAAGTGCCGTTCGGCAAGGCCCGCACTGTCCGCGAAGGCGACGATGCCCTTATCGTGACCTGGGGCGACACCGTGTACCGCTCGTTGGAAGCCGCCAACGCCGTTGCTCAGAGCACCGGGGCCGAGACGCGCATCCTCGACCTGCGGACGGTCGTGCCATGGGACCGAGAAGCGGTCATGGAGGCGGTAAAAGAGATAGGCCGTGTGCTGATCGTGCATGAGGACAACATGACGTGTGGCTTCGGCGGGGAGATCGCCGCGCAGATAGCCGAAGATGCCTTCATGTACCTCGACGCCCCCGTGCGCCGAGTAGCCGCCGCCGATGTGCCCGTGCCCACCCACCACAATCTCTTCGAGGAGGTCATGCCCACCACGCAGAAGATCCAACGGGCGTTGGAAGAGTTGGTGCGGTTCTAAGGCTTATGTAATATAGGCCCGCAATATGATAAAATCGGGTCTGAGATGAATAGGAGGGATAACTTATGCAAGGCAAGATAGTACAATACGGCGAGGGATATGCCATCGTCTTGGACCAGCCAACCATCGAGCAGATGAACATCAGCCCGGACACCGAAATAGACATGGTCATGAATGACAACTCCATCATCATTACGGTGAAAGATGAAGAACGCCAGGCCAAGCTCCATTCGATAATAAAGGAAATGCACGATCAGTATGGCTCTGTCTTTCAGAGGTTGGCAGAGTAGCCGTGACACCGAACTTCCTTACCCTTGATGATACGTTGCAGTTGCACGATGACCAGATAAACCAATACGATGGAAGCATGGGCGTGCGGGGTATGGGATTGTTGCTCTCAGCCATAGAAATGCCTAAAGCAAGCTATGGTGGGGAATTTCTACACGAGGACGTGTACGAGATGGCTGCTGCGTACCTGTTTCATCTTGTGCAGAACCATGCTTTCATAGACGGAAATAAGCGGGTCGGCCTTGCTGCGGCCATTGCTTTCCTAGGCCTCAACAATCTCAGGCTTACAGCGGACCCAGATGCCCTAACCGAAATGGTGCTGGAAGTCGCACAAGGCAGGCTGGGCAAGCCGAAGATAGCCGAGTTCTTGCGGCAAAACTCGCAAGAAGTGTGAAACCTGAGTAATTAGTTTACGTCTATACTAATAGGGCACAGCAGCACACCTCGCTCTTTGCCTTCTTAAATGTAAACCAGATACAGGGCCACACCTCCCCAGAAGGCCATGGAGTACACGGAAATGGACACTAACCCCACAACCCAACCGATCCACCCCGAAACCCGTATCGGCCATGTGCATCTCAAAGTGGCCGATCTCGACCGAGCCGTGGAGTTCTACCGGGACGCACTCGGCTTTGAGATGATGCAGCGTTTCGGCAATAGCGCGGCTTTCCTCTCGGCGGGCGGCTACCACCACCATATCGGCCTCAACACATGGGAGAGCCGCAATGCACCCGCCCCACCCGCCCGCAGCACCGGCCTGTACCACCTGGCGATACTCTACCCCAACCGGCTTGAACTTGCCCGCGCCCTCTATCGCCTGGTGCAGCACGGCGCTGAGATAGACGGCGCATCCGACCACGGTGTGAGTGAAGCGATCTACCTGCACGATCCCGACGGTAACGGCATCGAGATATACCGCGACCGCGACACCGCCGACGGGCCCAGCAACGGTGATGAAATCGCTATGATAAGCGAGCCTCTTGATCTGGCTGGTCTGCTGGGTGAACTGCACGCGGAGAAAGGAGAGGGGCTAGGGGCTAGGGACTAGGGACTAGGGACTAGTCGGAGAGAAGGCAGAGGCGGCCCCAGGTCACACTCCTACTACTAGTCCCTAGCCCCTAGCCCCTAGTCCCCAGCCCTTCCCTATCGTAGTTACGTTTCGGCCAACATGGTACAATAACGTCTACTATGGCGCTATTATACCGGCTGTAAGCAGCATGCCGGAACCACAGAAGGGAGCACACGATGAGCGAAAAGATGGACCAATTGAAAACACTGCTATCCGAGGTAACGGCGTTGCGGCAGGCGCAGGCCGTGTTGTGGTGGGACCGCGAGACGCAAATGCCGGAAGGTGGGGCCGAGGCGCGTGGCAATCAGCTTGCTGTCATAGCGAAATTGGAGCACCAGCTTTCCACCTCCGACGAGATAGGTCACCTGCTGGACGATCTCTCCTACGAGATGTCAGAACTGGACCCCGATAGCGACGATGCACGGCTGGTAAAGGTCAGCAAGCGCGATTATGACCTGGAATGCAAGCTGCCCGCCTCCCTTGTGGAAGAGATGTCGCGGGCGTCATCCGAGGCCGTAGTGGTGTGGCAGCGCGCCAGGCATGAGTCGAACTTCAAGAGCTTCGCGCCTTATCTCAAGCGCAACGCCGAAGTATCGCGCAAGCTCGCCGAGGCATACGGCTATGCGGACCGGCCCTACGACGCTTTCGTCAACATCTTCGAGCCGGGTATGACCACTACTCAATTGGAAACGATCTTCTCGGAGCTGAAGGCCACGATACAGCCCCTCCTGCGCGACATAGTGGAGAGGCAAAGCGCCGTAGACGACAGCCTGCTTTTCCAGCACTACGAGCCTGAGAAGCAGCTAAGTTTCAGCCTCGATATGGCGAAGCAGTTCGGCTACGATCTTGACCGTGGCAGGCTGGACCGCTCAGCTCACCCCTTCTGCCAATCTATGAGCCGGGGCGATGTGCGTATCACCACCCGCGTTATGCCTGACTTCCTCAGCGCCTGCCTGTTCGCGGTCCTGCATGAGAGCGGCCATGCCATGTACGAGCAAGGGGTCAGCCCCAGGTTCGCGGGCACGCCTCTGTCGGGCGGCACCTCGGCAGGCGTGCACGAGTCGCAGTCGCGCCTGTGGGAGAACCTGGTGGGTCGCGGCAGGCCCTTCCAGGACTACCTCTTCCCTCGTCTGCAAAAGGCTTTTCCCTCGCAGCTTGGCAACACCGATATTGAGACGTTCTACAAGGCTATCAACAAGGTCTATCCCTCGCATATCCGTGTAGAAGCCGACGAGGTGACATACAACTTGCACATAATGATGCGGTTTCAGCTTGAGAACGAGATGCTGGAAGACAAGGTGGACATTGAGACTCTGGACGAGGTCTGGAACGAGCGTATGCGCGATTACCTGGGCATCGCGCCAGAGAACACGGGCGAGGGCGTGCTGCAAGACATCCACTGGGCGTGGGGAGGAGTGTATTCTTTCCCAGGTTACACCATCGGCAACGTCATCGGCACGCAGCTTTTCGCGCAGGCCCACAAAGATATGCCCGATCTCAATAGCGATATATCGAAGGGCGAATTCTCGAACTTGCTTGGCTGGCTGCAAACCAATCTCTACCAGCATGGTCGCAAGTACGAGGCCAACGAGCTAACCCAGCGCATCACAGGCGAACCCGTCAATACGAAAGCCTGGACTAACTACGTGAGGACCAAGTTCTCGGCTATATACGGATTTTAGCGTGAAACGTAAAACGTGATGCGGCTCGCAAGCTACAGATGCTGGTATCCACTGGACTCTCTTTGGTAAGCCGCGTCACGCTTCACGTCTCATGTTTCGGAAAGAGGTCAGCATGCAAGGTAATGCTACACAGGCAAAGCCGCGCCAGTTCAATGCAGTCGTAAGCGTGTCTGACGCGACGGGGCTTGAGGGGTTGGGGAAGGCCCTGGCCGAGATGGGCGCTACTCTCTATGCTACGGAAGGCACGAAGTCCAAGCTGCAGGCTGTGGGTGTCGAAGCGCACTCGGTAAGTGATCTCACAGGGTTCCCCGAGATCCTGGGCGGGCGTGTGAAGACGCTGCATCCTGGTGTGCTATCCGGCGTGCTCGCCAGGCGCGACGATCCCGCACAGATGGACCAACTCCAAGAGCATGGCCTCAAGACGATAGACCTCGTGGCCGTGAACCTCTATCCGTTTGCTGGCACGATCCAGCGCGAAGACGTCACGCTGGAAGAGGCCGTTGAGCACATAGATATTGGCGGGCCAACGATGATGCGTGCTGCGGCCAAGAACTTCAGCGGCGTCACCGTGTTGAGCGACCCGGCTGACTACGACCCTGTGCTTATGGAGTGGCGCGTGCAGGGGCAGGTCAGCCAGCGAACCAGGCAGCGACTTGCCGCTAAGGCCTTTAGCCACGTGTCGCAATATGACTCACTGATCGCGCAGTATCTGGGTTCGGTCGAGCAAGGTGAGACAACTGCGGTGATGGCCTCCAGCGATGCTACTATGCCCCAGGAGATCGCCTTAAAGCTGACGCAGACGCAGACGCTCCTATATGGCGAAAACCCACACCAGACCGCCGCACTGTACCATGATGACCTGCCTGCGGGTGGCCCTACACTGGTCGGCTCACTGACGAAGCTACATGGGCCGGAGCTTTCGTATAACAACCTGCTCGATGCGGATGCCGCGCTAGGCATAGTGCGCGACTACACCATGCCCGCAGTAGCTATCATCAAGCATGCAGGACCATGCGGTATCGCCTGCGGCGCTACTGAAGAGGAATTGCCCCATGTATTCGAGCGCGCTCTGGCCTGCGATCCCACATCAGCTTTCGGTGGTATAGTGGGAGTGAACAGGCAGGTAGACGGCAATCTGGCGGAGATAATCGCCAGGACAAGGCTCGACTTGCTGATCGCCCCAGCCTTCTCGGAAGAGGCTATTGCACTGCTCGCCAGGCGCAAGAACCTGCGCATCCTGACTGTGCCCGACCCTGGTGGCGGACGCCGCGACGACCTGTTTGCCACCCACTTTGTCTTCAGGCAAATTAGCGGGGGCTTCCTGGTGCAGACCCGCGATGGGGCTGACGAAGAGATGCTGATGCAACCTGTCACCTTGCGCCACCCAACACTCGAAGAGATCGCCGACCTCACCTTTGCGTGGCGGGCCGTCAAGCACGTGAAGTCAAACGCTATCGTACTTGCCCACAACATCGCCACCGTGGGCGTCGGTGGCGGGCAGCCCAGCCGTGTGGATTCCGTCAAAATCGCTGTAGGCAAGGCAGGTGAGCGCGTGAGGGGAGCAGTCATGGCCTCCGACGCCTTCTTCCCCTTCCCTGATGGTATTGAGGTCGCAGCAGAGGCAGGCGTAACAGCGGTCATACAGCCCGGCGGCTCTGTCAACGACGATGCGGTCATAGAAGCGGCGGACGTTGCGGGTATGGCGATGGTCTTCACCCATAAGAGGTATTTCAAGCCCTAGTGCCGAATCAGGGCACAAGTTAGAGAAAGGGGGGTGTAAGGGAGGATCCCTGCCTCTTTACCTTAAACGTTCTGCTTTCATCTTGCCTATCGTCCCCAAAGTACCCCAGAAATTAGGACCAATAGGCCCTTTTGATGGTCCTACATAGTCGTGTAAGCTTTATACATGGGGCACTCTCAAGGCGAGTCTATCGCCGCTCAAGGGGATAGTGAAAGTCGCTACTGGCTGCTTATGGAGCAGGCCGCTGACGGCATCGCAATTTACGACCACCAGGGCCGGATGGTCGAGGCAAACTCACGCGCGTGCGAGCTACTTGGTTATACCCACGAGGAGATGCTTGGCCTC
>JBBSIK010000186.1:0-6217 GCA_038232115.1 Chloroflexia bacterium | reverse complement strand
GATCAACGCGATCCGCGACCAGCGCAACGAGAACTTCCGCAATATGTACCGCTCCGCCGACATACTGCTCATAGACGACGTGCAATTCATCGCTGGCAAGGAGAGTACCCAGGAAGAGTTCTTCCATACCTTCAACGCCCTGCACGGCGCTAACAAGCAGATCGTGCTCACGTCAGACCGCCCACCGAAGGCCATCCTTACGCTGGAGGAGAGGCTGCGCTCCCGCTTTGAGTGGGGTCTTATAGCCGATATCCAGCCGCCCGACCTGGAGACGAGAATAGCGATTCTGCGCACCAAGGCCGAGACGATGCCAGTGAACGTGCCTACCGAAGTGCTGGATTACATCGCCCGCAAGGTGCAAAGCAACATACGCGAACTGGAAGGCACCCTCAACCGAATCGTAGCCTACTCACAACTGAACAACACTTCGATAACTGTGGACCTGGCGGCGGCATCACTCAACGAACTGGGAGCCAATTCGCGCCGCCGTCCCGTGAACCACGACCGTATCGTCGAGACCGTATCCAGTTTCTTCAACCTGGAGCCGGAGGACCTCAAAACGGGATCGCGCAGCCGCGAAGTGCTGGTGCCACGCCAGATAGCCATGTACCTCATGCGCGAGGAGACAGAAACGCCCTTTATACAGATCGCCTCCTACTTCGGTAAGCGCGACCATACGACCGCTATGCACTCCTATGAGAAGATCGAGGGCCTGATCGAGTCGGACAACCAGATGCGTCAGGACGTGCTTACTGTCAGGCAGATGCTCTACGGAGAGCACGAGCGGTAGGAAAGTTCCAGGTTGAAAAGGGGAGGATGCCTGTGCGTCCTCCCTTTTCGCGTCTATACCAAGTCACCCTTCGATCCACACAGAACGACAAAGACCTATCTAATAAACAGGTGGAGCTATCTATGGCTGCCCACCTGTATGAGCAGGCCAATAGGCACGGAGATTGCCTCATCAAGCAGAGGAAAGGTAAGCATTCAGAATGGGGGTGCAGCGGCATGCCCTTGCGGGGGTATGGGGGCGTCCCCCACCTTTACCTCTTCTTTCTCCCCGCCCATTCGTGTGGGGTATGAGCGAAGCGGAGGCGGTAGGTCCTGGACAGGTAGCATACTCAATTGCTACACCCCTATTCTGAACACTTACAAGGAAAGATACGCTCAGTATGTGTGACACTCATTTTGATTAGATAATTATGAGCAAAATAGAGCATAATGAACGGAAGATACAATCCAGATAGGAGAAAAGAGAAACCTAGATGCAAGTCATAGACGACGGAACGCAGAATGGCAGGCAGATGATAGCTGAGATAAGCCGACCAATTGTTCTCACAAGAGGCCTTACGAGGCGCTACGGCAATTTTACGGCAGTAGATGACCTGAACCTTTCGGTTGAAACGGGCGAGGTTTTCGGGCTGTTAGGGCCTAATGGAGCCGGTAAGAGCACCACGATCAAGATGCTGGTGACGCTGCTGCCTCCCAGTAGGGGTCAGGCCAGTGTAGGCGGTTTCGACATACAGAGGCAGGCGGACAGGGTGCGTCGCCTCCTGGGTTATGTACCACAGGCCCTCTCGGCTGAGGGCAACCTGACTGGCAGACAAAATCTCGAAGTCTTCGCCAAGCTGTATGATGTCCCAAAGAGCGAGATCCGCGAACGTATAGACGAGGCACTTGACTTTATGGGCCTGGACGACGCTGCGGGCAATATGGTTAGCACTTATTCCGGTGGCATGATCCGCAGAGTGGAGATCGCCCAGACGCTTATACACCGCCCAAAGCTCCTGTTCCTCGACGAACCTACTATCGGCCTCGATCCTGTGGCGCGCCGGGCTGTGTGGGGCCACCTGACTGATCTACGTACGCAGTACGGCACTACCCTCTTTATCACCACGCACTACATGGAAGAGGCCGAGGAGCTTTGCACCCGTGTTGCCATTATGAACAAGGGCAAGATAGTGGCCCTCGACACTGTTGATGTCCTCAAATCCCGGGTAGAGACCGAAGACGCCACGCTAGAAGATGCCTTCGCCTACTTCACCGGGGGCAGCCTCGAGAGCGGCGGCACGTACAAAGACGCCAGGCGAGCGCGGCGACTGGCGGGCAGACTGGGGTAGGGATTGGGGGCTAGGGATCAGAGGCTAGGGGCTGGTAAGAGACGGAAACGCAAAGACGCAAAGACGCAAAGAACGCACAAAGATTATGTCGGGGTTCTTTACTAACAACTGATGACCGATGACCGATAGCTATTAGCCCCTGACCCCTAGCCCCGAAAGGAATCAACAATTGAGAGCAGAAACAAATCCGAGATATGTACCCGGCACAGGGTGGCTCGATGAGCGGACAGCTTACGTCAAGAAGGTGGTAGCGATCACCCAGATGGAATTACAGAAGCTGCTGCACGATCAGTGTGACATCGTCACACGGTCCGTACAGCCTGTGTTGTGGCTGCTGCTGTTTGGCGGAGTGTTCGGACGCCTGCGAGTGCTGCCCCCCGGCTTCGGCAGCTATCTCGATTTCGTAGCACCCGGCATTCTGGCGCAGTCGGTGATGACTATCTCGATCATGCAGGGCATTGCTCTCATATGGGAGCGCGACCAGGGTACGCTGCAAAAATACTTGGTCAGCCCTATGCCGAGGTCGGCATTGGTGCTGGGCAAGGGTCTAGGGGCGGGAGTGCGCGGGGTGATACAGGCGCTCGCCATATCTGTGCTGGCGATCATCATGGGCGTGCATCTCACATGGGACCCGGCGCGCTGGATAGGAGCCATCATCTTCTTGCTATTGGGCGCTCTCTTCTTCTCCAGCCTGTCGTTGCTCATAGCGGCGCTGGTGCGCACCAGAGAGCGCGTGCAGGGCCTGGGGCAGCTGATTCTAATGCCGCTCTTCTTCGCATCGAACGCCCTCTACCCGATAGAGGTGATGCCCCCATATGTGGTTGCCCTCGCCACTTTCAACCCCCTCAGCTATATGGTAGACGGCCTGCGTGGTCTGATGATCGAAAGCGCGCGCTGGCACTTCAGCCTGCTTCTAGACTTCGCTGTCTTGCTGCTAGCTAATGTGGTAATCATCGTGCTGGCATCGAGGATGTACCCCAGGGTCGTGCAATAGGCGTCCTCCCACGCTCCCACGCTCCCATAGCGCGCTTGCAGAGCAGCCTTACAGGACGCATCACTTACAAGCGTAATGCTGGTCTCGGTTTCCCTTTGACACCCCGCAACCACCTCGCACACGTGGCGCATTAGCGTTTTCGTCACCTTTTGGTCTCAACATGCCCACCATCGGGAGTTAAGTAAGCGTTCAGAAAAGGGGTAGGGCAAATCAGCAGATTGCTAGACCAGGTCTCACCCCCGGCTCCTCCCATGGATGGAAGAGGTACAGGTGGGGGACATCCCCACACCCCCGCATGAGCATGCCCCTGCACCCCTATTCTGAACACTTACGCAGTTAAGCACATCCATCCCGGCTTAATGCACGGATGCGTAAAGATACGACGTACTGTAGACATAAGTGCATAAGTAGATGTTTTTCGTGGATAAGGAGTCAAAGTTGTGGATAAAGTATGTGCGAAGGATGTGAAAGCGGATGTGCAGTGTTGCGCTGCATCCGTTTCGGATGTGTACGCGCGAGTGCAGAGGATGGTGTCTAGAGAAGTCGCGTTGCACATCCCGCCGAAATGGATGTGCTTTAAAGCTGGCGCAGGTGCATTAAAGACGAGCGATCTCCACCGGGCATCCCATACGTGAAACTGCCGAATCGTGCGTAAATCCCGCAGTTTTCCACGAATACACATCCACTACTATGACGGCTGCTAGATATATCTATTTAAAGAATCGTAAAAAGAACATCCTCTAGCGGAAAACGGTGGAAATCGAGCAGGATAGTTCAAACCAAGATTCGGCGGAAAATTGCGGGTACATCCACCTGGCATCGTTGAGAGACCAAATTAAGGCTCTGAAGAGCAGAAATTGGGGTATATCGGAAAGTTTTGCATCCAGATCAACAGTGTCATATGAAGGGTGCTGCTGAAGAATTGGGCCTGCGTTTGGGGTTGCCCAAAGCACTATCAGCAGCTTTACACATTTTCCTCATCCTTATCCACAAGTGCCTTTTGGATGCTATAATTAGCGTGATTTACAGGTTGGGGAGCCTTCCTCAATCGCTGACGACAGAGTAGGCAATACGCAGTAGCCAATCACGCATTTCGCGTCTTAAAGGGGCACCAATGAAGGTATCGTGCTTGCAGGAGAACCTGCACAAAGGTCTCCAGACAGTAGGCAAGGCAGTGGCGAATAAGACGACGCTGCCCGTGCTCAACAACATATTGATACAGACCGACGGAGGACGGCTGAAGCTCACCGCCACCAATCTGGAAGTGGGCATTACCCACTGGATAGGCTGCCAGGTAGAAGAGGAAGGCGCTATCACGGTGCCGGCCCGGCTGCTGATTGACTTCGTGTCCTCCCTGCCGAACGACCGTATTACGCTGGCGCTCGACGAAAAGACCCGCACGCTCAACTTGAAGTGCGCACGCTACGAAGCCAACATCAAGGGTATCTCGGCTGAGGAATTTCCTATCATCCCCGAGGTGAGCGAGAAACCTATAGCCAGAATCCCGGCCCCTCTCCTCAAGGAGATGATAACGCAGGTAGCGTTTGCGGCATCGGGAGACGACAGTCGTCCTCAGCTGTCGGGCGTGTTCGTGCAGATGGAGGATCGAGTGCTGACGATGGCAGCGGCGGATGGCTTCAGGCTCGCCCGCCGAGTGACTCAGCTTGGCACGCCCGTCGAGAATGCTGTCAAGCTCATCATCCCCTCTCGCTCTATGGTCGAGCTTGCTCGCGCCCTGCCCGATGATGAAGGGGAAGACGCCGAGCCTGTGAGCATCATCGTGACACCCAACCGCAACCAGGTATTGTTCCGGCACGACAACCTGGAAGTGACCTCTCGCCTGGTCGAAGGCAACTACGTGGACATCAACCGCGTGATCCCGACCGACTGGGGCACTCGCACTGTGATCCCGACCGCCGAACTGGTAAAGGCCGTGCGTATCGCCTCCATGTTCGCCAAGGACTCGGCCAATATCGTGCGTGTGCAGGTGGAGGCAGGCGTTGATCTCACGCCTGGCGTGCTGACGGTCTCCGCCAATGCTGCTGAGGTAGGAGACAACGTAAGCCAGCTCGACTGCTCGGTAGATGGTGAGGGGGGACAGATCGCGCTGAACGGCAAGTATCTGCTTGAGGTGCTGAACGTGGTGCATACCTCGCAGGTGGCGATAGAGACCAAGACATACCAATCACCTGCCGTATTGAAGCCGGTCGGCGAAGACGGTTACCTGCACGTGGTGATGCCTATGTATCTTCCGAACAGGTAAGGCAAGGCCTTGCACCTGCGTACATGGGGATGTTTCACGTGAAACATCCCCATGTACTTCCCCGACACAAGCAACGTTTCACGTGAAACATATTCCAAATTACTCTCATTACCTCCCTTCCACGGCTACTTCTCCTCCGATCTTCCGCCCCTCCTTGTTCCTACTTCCCGCTTCGGCTATAATGCTCATGCGCCGCTCTGCGGCAGCACTATTTAGGGAGGACGCTCAACATGCTACGCTGGCTCGGACGCCTGCTACTGGTAGGAATCATACTAGCGGCTATAGGCTTCGTTGTTTCCCGGCTACTTGGTCGTGATGAAGATTTCGATGACTTCGACGATATAGATGACAGCTTTGATTTCCAGGAGACGCCCGTCGAGATAGACGTGCCAGCCCAGGACAACTCAGGCTCAAGAGGCAAACAGACAGCCACCCTGTCTCTCGACACCGGAGAGGACGCGCAAGAGCAAGGCACCAGGAGCCGTAACCGCACACCCTCCACTGGGAGTATTGACACGGGAGGTTCCGACAGCGCTACCGGCACTGATGAAGTTGCCGACTCTCAGACCCAGGAGGGTGGCGAGGCTGCCGAATCTAAGCTCACCGACATCAACGGTATCGGTCCCGCTTACGAGGCACGCCTGCATGCCATGGGAATCGACAGCTTCGGTGACCTGATTAGCTCCGATCCTGCTACCCTCTCTGAGCAGTTGGGCGTTATTGGTGGGCAGGCTGCCGTTGAAGATTGGGTAGCCCAGGCTCGCGAACTCGCAGGCGATTCGCAGAACGTCAGCACGGATGCGTGACATCCACCTGATATGCCAACGCCCCGTCCGGCCATTG
>JBBSIK010000185.1:0-6252 GCA_038232115.1 Chloroflexia bacterium | reverse complement strand
TTCCACGTCCTCCGGCGATTGCTGAAACGATAGGTTCTCGCCAAGCTGCGCTATCGTACTCGCCTCACCCAGCCATACTTGCGTGAGCACCGCCATCGGAGGCCCCTCTAAGCCAGCCTCGCGCCACGCCTCTATGTGGGCATCGTCACGGGCCATCCAAAGATCGTATATCGCCTGCTCTATATGCACCATCAAGGGTGCATCCGTCCCAAACGTCGCGTGAGAGTGGGCACCGAGCAGGTGGCTGCCGGGGCGGTCCCAAATAGTGTCGTGCGCCAACAATGTATCTCTACCTAATTGCAAGAGGCGGGCAAGCTCTTCCAGGTCAGACGGAGGGAGAGGCTGCATAGCCGCCACGTGTGCTCTGCCCGCCTTGTGCAATCGCTCAATGGCATTAGATGCGCGGGACGATACCACAAGGCCAGCATCCGCATCTTCGATTACCAATCCCTTCTGCTCAAGCTCAGCAAGCGGCTCTGACAGGAGGTCTTTGACCGCATAAGGGTCGAGAGCGCGTATCTGAGAGGCGGTCACGGGCTTATCGCCGTAACTGCCCATCACGAAGCGCAGCTTCACCAGCGTAAACAGCACAGGCGGCGCTATCCCCAGTTCCGCTGCGAGCTCTCGCACCGCAGGCAATCCCGCCCGCCGCTGGCGAAGAAACTGCGGCATCATAGGCGGTAACTGCTTCAGCACTTCCAGCCTGGCATTATCGTGCACCGCGTTCACAGACATATCATGCCCACCTCGATAGCGACCTACTACCACTGAATACTAACACATATCACCCGGTGAACGAGGAAACGAAAACGCCGAGACGCCAAGAACTACCCCAAGCGTATTATGGGTTTGTCTAACAACTACTTGATACTCGTTACTATAAACCTTGAACTCGGAACTACTTTATGAAACCACCGACGTACCAGAGGTGATACACCACCGCATCTCGATATTTGATGATCTCCTCACCGATGAACTCGGCGAGGTGGCCCAGGGGGTGGTTTATGTACTCGAAGCCGAAATACTCATAGGTCGCGGGACCTCGGAAGGGCATCTCCTCGGTTACTTGTGAAAGGGCTGCGCGCAACACGGCATATATCCATTGAGGCTGCAAGTCCCACATGAAGTGGGGCATCAAACCGCCGGAGTAGCCCATGCCCCAGATTGGCTGACCTTTGTAATGCACCGTCTCCTGCCCTGAGAAACGCTCGAAACCGAAGTAGAAGTTCTTATAAGAGTAGGCTCCACGCGCATATTCGAGCAGGATAGCGCCAGGCATGGCAACGCGCACCGGCCCGGCAGCGGGTACGGCTTTGCGCTTGGCCTCTACCAGGAATTCGGCGAACTCCGCCTGGTCAAATTCGTTTGTAGCCTGGTTAGTCATAGAAACGTTATTTGTCCCTACCAATTCCCGTACCCCCGTATCTGAAACGTGACTCGCAATGCGCTTCGCTTAAGTATAGATGCTGGTATCCGCTGGACTCTCTTTAGTAGGACGCTTCACGTTTCACTCTCCAGCATATCGCAAGCATTGTCGCCGCCTGAAGCACAATCGGGTAGTCCTTCTGATCGGGGCTGCCTCTTGTGGCGGCGGTTTGCAACAGGCTCGTCAGGAGAGGCAGCACGCCAAGCCAGGCGTATAGCCCTATACGCAGCAGTTTGCGGCTTATCATCTCCCCTTGTCCAGCTACCCCGGCACCAGGCAGCCCCAGCGAAGCGAGCGCCACCAGCGCGGGAAGCAGAAGCAACAGGTGCTCGTATGCCAGCATGTAAGGGCTGATAACGCTGTTCATGCACAGGGTGAGGGGAAGGCTCACCGGCACAGGCGAGGCTCTATCCCGCAGGTCTTTCCGCCACCAGGGTAGTAGCATCGCTACACCCACCAGGCTGAGCACAATCGCCACCGGCACCCACGGCGAACCCCTTCCACCAAGCAAATTGTAGCTCAAGCCCCACACGGAGGCCGAAACATAAGCCTGGCTGGACGCCTGCCCCCTTAAGAAGGCAACCGAAAACCAATCACCAAGCGAAGTTGGATAAAATATGAGCGGCAGCAAAAGCAGCACGGCCAGCGAAACAGCCGCCGACACCGGTATCAGGAACCGCTTCCGACTGATGGCCCAAACAGCGATCAGCACCAGGGCCAGCCCCGTCGCCTGGGGCTTTGTAGCCAGCACCGCCAGCGCGACGCCCACCAACACATCCCCCCATGCGAGCTTACGCGCATCGAGACTATTCGATCTAAGCAGCCAGGCCCACACAGCCGCCAGGAGAGCCAGTTCGACTGCGGCAAACTGTCCCACAACCAGGTTCTGCACGTCCGCCTTGAATATGAGGCACAGGAAGAACGTCAGGCCGAGGGCCACCCACACGGTGGGTTTTGCGAGCCTGAACACAGGGTTGGTCGAGCGCATGATGGAGCCGCACGACCAGAATAGCAGCACCAGGCTAAATGCTCGCCACACAGCCGTTGCGAACGCCAGCGATGCAGCACCAAGCGGCAGCATGACCAGAGCCACCCACATCGGATATATGAAGTGGAAGTTCACCCCGCTGTTGAAGAGCCTGAAATCTCCACTATAAGCGCCAAGTGCCGTATTTACCTGAGCACGAGTAGGATTGTACGGATTGGCCCCGTCCATAACCAGGCGTGCCGGCAGCCAGGCGTTCTGCGTAAAATCGTTATGCGCGTTCAGGGGTTGACCCCAACCGAGCATGAGCCACAGAGCAAAACCAGAGCCTACCGCCCACAGCAGCAAACGCAGTGGCGCAGACAGAGCACTGCCAACTGGCGTAGTCATACCACCGCCAGACACATCCGAATAGCGTCCCGCCTCCATGTAGTCAATTTTACCGGTGGATGCCAGAGCAATCCCTCCTCATAAAAGTAGGCAATTCGAGTATAGCAGCCCCCATCAGGCCGTGTAAATAACACTTTCGTACAAAAGTATTAGCCAACAAGTCAGGGGGCGGAGATAATTATGAGTTTTGAGAGAACACCCCGTCACTAATATTGGTGTGGCCCCTGATGTCCAGGCGCTTCCGTCTCCTGGCCCATGATCCCTAGCCACTATCAACCCCGCGTAAGTGTTCAGAATATGGGCGCGGAGACGCAGAGGCGCGGAGACGCAGAGGAAAAACAATGGGTATTCTCCGCACCTCTGCGCCTCCGCGTCTCCGCGGTTCAATTTTGCCTGGACATGCAACATCTCGACCCATATTCTGAACGCTTACCAACCCCGCTTGCTATCTCTTCTGGCAAGAGTTACAATTATAGTGCGGCTTAATAGCATATTTTCGTGCCGGTAAGCGTGTAGTAGATAGTAGAGAAGCTACCCTCAACGAGGTGGGAGGACATAGATGGAGAAGTCCACATTTACGACGAAAAAGGGCCTGGCTCAGATGCTCAAGGGCGGGGTCATCATGGACGTTGTGACGCCTGCTCAGGCCCGCGTGGCAGAAGAAGCAGGCGCATCCGCAGTTATGGCCCTGGAGAGGGTGCCCGCCGACATTCGCGTACAGGGCGGTGTGGCCCGCATGAGCGACCCCGGCATGATCAAGAGCATCATGGAAGCGGTAACCATACCCGTCATGGCAAAGTGCCGCATCGGCCACTTCATGGAGGCTCGCATCCTCGAAGCTATAGGCGTAGATTACATTGACGAGAGCGAAGTGCTTACCCCCGCGGATGAGCGTTATCATATTAACAAGACCGACTTCAAGGTGCCGTTCGTGTGCGGCTGCCGCGACCTGGGCGAAGCTCTGCGCCGGATCGGTGAAGGCGCTGCAATGATCCGCACCAAGGGCGAGGCGGGCACTGGCAACGTGGTCGAGGCTGTGCGCCATATACGCACTGTGTGGGACAACATCCGCAAGCTCCAGAACATGCCCAAAGAAGAGTTGATGGCCGAGGCGAAAGAGCTAGGCGCGCCGTATGATCTGGTCGTGTGGGTAGCGGAAAACGGCAAGCTGCCCGTGGTGAACTTTGCCGCCGGTGGTGTAGCGACCCCCGCCGACGCCGCACTTATGATGGCTTTGGGTGCTGACGGCGTGTTCGTCGGCTCCGGCATCTTCAAATCGGGCGACCCCGAAAGAAGAGCGCGCGCCATCGTACAGGCCGTCACCCACTGGGACAACCCCGAAATCCTGGCCGAAGTAAGCTGCGACCTCGGCGAACCGATGGTGGGCATCAACATCTCGACAATGCCTCGGGAAGAAATGCTGTCTGTTAGAGGGTGGTAGAGGCCATTTGAGCATTAAGCATCCACTATGAAGATAGGCGTACTAGCTCTGCAAGGAGCCTTTAGAGAACATATTGAGACGCTGCATAAGTTAGGCATGGAAGCCGTAGAGGTGCGGCTGCCTGAGCAGCTAGAGGGGCTGGACGGCCTCATCATCCCCGGTGGGGAGAGCACAGCAATCGGCAAGCTGGCGGTGAAGTACGGCCTGCAAGAGGCCATCAGGCGCTTTGTCGAGCTGGGCAAGCCTGTGTACGGCACCTGTGCGGGGATGATTCTCATATCCAAAGACGTGGGGCGCGATCAGCCTCTGCTTGGTATGATGGATGTGAAGGTCGAGCGCAACGCCTTTGGCCGCCAACTTGATAGCTTCGAGACCGATCTGCCCTTCCCCGCGCTGGGCGACGATCCGTTCCCCGCCATCTTCATTCGCGCACCCCGAATAGAGAGCGTTGGCGACGGCGTGGAGGTGCTGGCAGCCCTGCCCGACGGCACACCCGTAGCCGCTCGCCAGGGCAACATGCTGATTACGGCCTTCCACCCAGAGTTGAGCGAGGACCCCCGTCTCCACCGTTACTTCTTGTCCATGATCGAGGAAGATACGGCCAAGTCATAGTTTTGAATCGAGTTTACCGGTGCAATACGCCGGAAGTAGGCAAAGATAATTCAAAACTCAAAACTCAAGACCCAAAACTCACCGGGGGGGTACGCTCGCCAGGCTACCTCCGTAGATCTGCTCAGGATTGGTGCGACCAGACGGCGGCAGCGTATCTTGCGGCTCAACCCACCTGAGACGCTGATACAACCCCAGGTAAGCATGCAGGAGCTTGTGCGGGCGCAGCTATCTTTTAGGCGCAAGGTCAACTTTCTGTATGTGTACGTCGAGCAAGGCGGCATACTTGGCTATGTACACGTACAGGCCAGGTGGGGCAGGCGCGATGAGTGGACGATCACTACACTGGCGGCGCTGGATAGGGCACCCTCGTATGTACCAGAGGAATTGCTGGAAGAGGTTTGCCGGGCCGCGGGTGAGCAAGGAGTGCTACGACTCTTCGCTAAGATCCCGCGTGACGAGCCTGGCCTGCAACTGTTCAGGGGTCTGGGCTTCACCCACTACACCAACGAGCACATATGGGGCAACCTCTACGTCGCAGCCGATGGAGTTGTAACCCATGCTGTTGAGCCACAGCGCGCCTCTCTACGCAGCCAGACTAACGCCGACGCCTGGAATCTGATGCAGCTCTACTCGGCTGTGACACCACCCGCTGTGCAGCGCGCCGAGATGCTAAACAGTAGCAACTGGCGGCGTAGTTCTATGCCACGGCCCCTGTTCCTCTCGCAGGGCTTGCTGGAGAAAGCCTATGTCTGGCCTGACCGGAGCAGGCAAGACGGGCTGGGCGGCTATGTCAGGCTGGTAATCGGCCCTCGAGGTGACTGGATAACCACCATGTTTCGGCCTGACACTGTCAATCGAGGCACGGTGCCCCTGGCCTTTGACTACGCATTGTGGAAAGCTGCCAGGTATGGTAGCAAACCGGTGTATTGTGGCATTAGAGATTACCAGGTCGAGATGGGCAGCATTTTGGAAGCTAGAGGTTTTCACCATCTGAGCGAACAGGCAATGCTGGTGAAGTATCTGGCCGAGCCAATCAAAGCAAAGCAGCCGAGCCTGGTACCCTTTCTCGCAAGAAACACTGGCGAGCTAGTGCCTACGAAGTTCCAAGTTGAAAGTTTAGAAGGGTAAAAGTAAAGCTAACCACTTTCTAACTTTTAACTTTCAACTCCGTCGTTGGCACTAACTTTGCACTGAAAAGTGACTAGACACCACCGGCACCGTTTGGGGCCGGTTAGACCCAAAGGGGTGATCTCTTAACGATGTATGAAAATCTAGCTCGGGGTAGCTATGAAGGTTCGATTCAGGACCTGCCCAAATCTGACCAAGCCCCCAACCCTGCTCCTGCTCAGGTCCTGGCACAGGAGCATCTGACGACTGACAATCCCAACGAAGTAGTAC
>JBBSIK010000184.1:0-6296 GCA_038232115.1 Chloroflexia bacterium | reverse complement strand
TTAAGCATTAGACATTACCTCCACGAGTGGATGCCGGACTTCAGGAGAAGGCGATGATGTGTGTTATTTGCAAGCAAGCCGAAACGCAACCTGGGAAGGCCACCGTCACATTGGAGTGCGATGGACTGACCCTGGTTGTTAAGGGCGTGCCTGCGAGGGTATGCCCCAATTGCGGTGAGGAGTATTTGGAAGAAGCTACTGCCGTTCAACTGCTACAGGTGGCCGAAGAAGCTGCACAGTCGGGCGTGCAAGTAGCAGTTCGTGAATACATCGCCGCTTAGACTCACTCTACGAGGTGCTATTATGGCAGATACACATGTCTTACAACGTGTAGAGGTTAATCCAAGTGTTATGGCAGGCAAGCCTATTGTGCGTGGCACTCGCATACCCGTCGAATTGCTGGTGAGGCTGCTTGCTCAAGGTATGTCTGAGCCGGAGATATTGGGCCAGTACCCGCGCCTGCAAACCGAGGATATCCGTGCTGCCCTCATGTATGCGGCCCAGATGCTGGCTAACGAAGAGGTCTTGCCCCTCACCGTAGCTACGTAGACGATGCGATTCCTGATTGATGAATGTGTGACTATCGCCGTGGCACGGTTTCTTCCAGAGGAGGGCCACGACGTGGTGGCAGTTGCGGAGATCGCACCGAGGGCAAACGACACCAATATACTCCGGCGCGCCGCAGAAGACCAGATCGTAATCACCAATGATAAGGACTTTGGAGAGCTTGTATTCCGTAGCGGCCAGGCTCATCAGGGTATCTTGCTCTTCCGGTTACGCGACGGGAGTGACGCTAATTATCTTCGAGTCCTCGCAGCAGTATTGCGCCAGTATAGCGAACATTTGCCAAAGCAATTCGTCAGGGTTCGAGAGGACACTGTGCGTATACAAGGCAAAGTAGTGCTGCTGTTAGCCGAAGACCAGGAGCCAGAGTGAAATTAGTAACTTTCTCCCACCTGCATCGCACAGCGCCCGACAAGACCGACGGGCAAGACACGCACGTGGGCCTCTATCTGACCAGCGACGACGGCATGCCCCGCGTACTCAACCTGGAAGCGGCGCACGCCTGGCTCAACAAGCAGCGTGGGAGCGCTTCGCACGAGCACCCGCCGATGACGATGCTAGAACTGCTCGACGGCGGGCAGGAGGCGATGGACCGCGTGCGTAACCTGTGTGAGATCGTGTGCAACGACGAAGATGGGTTGTGGGAGGCCTCGCAGCCGGTGGACGACGTGCAACTGCTCGCGCCTATCCCCTTCCCGCGCACAATACGTGACTTCTACGCCTTCGAGCAGCACGTCAAGACCGCCCGCGCCCTCCGGGGCCTCGACATGATACCGGAGTGGTACGACCACCCGGTCTTTTATTACTCAAACCCCGGCGCTGTATACGGCCCAGGCGACGTGCCCTTCCCGCGCGGCTCCAACGAAGTAGACTACGAGCTAGAGATAGCCTGCGTCATCGGCAAACCAGGCCGCGACATCCCAGCGGAAGAGGCCAACAGCTATATCGCGGGCTACATGATCCTCAACGATTGGAGCGCGCGCGACACCTGGCGCAACTTCGAGGCAAAGTTGAGCATGGGTCCGGCCAAGAGCAAGGACTTCGCAAACTCTCTCGGCCCCTGGCTCGTCACCCCCGACGAACTGGAAGACAGGCGCGAAGGTGAGGGCGTGGAAACGCGGTACAATTTAGCCATGGCCGCCCGCATCAATGGCCGCGAGCTATCCAGAGGCAACGCCGACACGCTGACCCACACCTTCGCCCAGATGATCGAGTGGGCCTCCACCGACGTATGGCTGCGCCCCGGCGACGTGCTCGGCTCAGGCACGGTGGGTACGGGCTGCATCCTCGAACTACGCCCTGAGAACACGGGCGGCTGGCTCAAGCCTGGGGATGAGATAGAGCTAGAGATAGAGCGGCTGGGGGTGCTGCGGAATAGGCTGGCCGCCAGCAGCGTATGAGATCGACTTCCGAACGTCTTGACCTTGTGGAGCTTACGGAAACTGTGCTTGGCATTACGTGGGCAATCAGTGCGACCATGACAACACCCTGGCCCAAGCAGGTGTATAATAGACCTGGGAGGTGTCGAGCCGATGGCGACAACGATGAAGATAATTGACATACATGACCCGCAGGCAGGGCTAATGGAGCTAATCTCTCTTGTGAGCGCGGGGGTGGAGGTTATACTCACGGACCAGGCCAAACCTATAGCTCGCCTTGTGCCGTGCCCCTTGATGATCTCCACACAAAGGACGTGGATGTACTTACCCCGCGTATAGCCGGTCTCCACGCTGGAACTATCTGGACTAGCGATGATTTGGATGAGCCGCTGCCGGACGAGTTCTGGCTTGGTACTGAATGAAGATACTGCTGGATACCCATACTTTCATTCGGTGGGCCAACGACCGTGTTAAGCTGTCACCTCGCGCATTTGCCTTCTGCCAGGACCCTGCAAATACACTGTTGCTTAGTGTAGCTAGCGTTTGGGAGATGCAAGTCAAGCTACAACTAGGCAAGATGCAACTCACTTTACCACTGGTGGACATAATCACAAGACAGCAGCAGCTTAATCACATTTCGGTATTTGCGATAAGACTGGAAGACGCGCTTGCCCTTGACAGTCTGCCTTTGCGCCACAGAGACCCTTTCGACCGTATGATAGTAGCCCAGGCGAATGTCGAAGGTGCAGTGCTACTTAGCCAGGACGCAGTTTTCAGCTTGTGCCCGGTAGACGTGCAGTGGTGAGAGATTGCGTAAATCGGGCAAGCTCTTGATAATGGATAGCAACGGATTGTAACCAAACAAGGAGGTAGCAACGATGCCCTTCTATCACAAACTAGGCAATATCCCCCACAAGCGCCACACCCAGCACCGCAGGCCCGACGGCAAGCTCTACACCGAGGAGCTTTTCGGCACGGAGGGCTTCTCCGGCTCCTCCTCCCTGCTGTACCACCACCACCCGCCGGTAAGGGTTGTAGACATCAAGCCGTGCGAGGTCGTGCCGTTGGAGGAGTGGAAGCTGTCCGTCCAGCGCCACGTGCATACCCGCACGAAGGCCGCAGAACCCGTGGGCGATCCCATTTCGGGCCGCCGCGTGCTCATGTTCAACGCCGATTGCGCTATCGGCATCGTCCTGCCCAGCGAGCCGATGAGCTACTTCTACAAGAACGGACAGGCCGACGAACTCTACTTTATCCACGAAGGCACGGGCCGCTTGGAGACGGTGTTCGGCACCCTCCCTTATCACGAAGGCGACTACGTGCTGCTGCCCCACGGCACGACATACCGCATCGTCATGGACAGCAATAAGCCCCAGCGTTGGCTCACCGTCGAAGGGAAGAATATCGAGCCGCCGAAGCGATACCGCAACGAGTTCGGCCAGATGTTGGAACACTCTCCCTACTGCGAGCGCGACATCCGAGTGCCGGAAGAGTTGGCGGCAGTTACGGGCGAAGAGGCGGGCAAGGGGCCGTTTCAGGTGCTGGTCAAGGCGAATGACATGCTCACCGCCTACTATTACGACCACCACCCGCTCGATGTTGTCGGCTGGGACGGCTTCTTATATCCTTTCATATTCAATATAGAGGACTTTGAGCCGATTACGGGCCGCGTCCACCAGCCGCCCCCCGTCCACCAGACGTTTCAGGCGCACAACTTTGTGGTCTGCTCGTTCGTGCCCCGCAAGTACGACTACCACCCCTTGTCTATCCCCGCACCCTACAACCACTCGAATATAGACAGCGAGGAAGTGCTCTACTACGTGAACGGCAACTTCATGAGCCGCAAGGGTATAGACATTGCATCGTTCACGCTGCACCCCCACGGCATCCCGCACGGCCCCCACCCCGGAGCAGCCGAAGCTTCTATTGGCCACGAAGCCACCGAGGAGTTGGCCGTCATGGTGGATACCTTCCGCCCCCTCAAGCTCACCAAATGGGCCGCCCAGTACGACGACCCTAACTACCCCAGGAGCTGGCTGGAACCTGGTAAGTCGGACGCGATGCCAACAGACACAGACTGACGGTTTTTGATTTTGGATTACTTAAGAACAAGCCGAAATCTAAAATCCAGGATCGAAGATACTTCCGCAGACTCTTGCCGGTGGCACCCGTATTGCAGTACACTCGTGTCAGTGAGCGATAATTGGCAATTAACAGACATCTGATAAGAGCTGACGGCTCAGGAGGAAACTAACCATGAGCGAACGAGGATTACTATTAGCCCTACAACGCTTGCACGATGATCCCGGCTTCAGTGATATGGTGTGCTCCGACCCGGAGCATACGCTTGGCATCTACGATCTGGATGAGAGCGATTGCGCGCTGCTCACTAACGCTTGCCAGAATAAGGACACAGGGGCAGTTGTTCAGCTTGCCCGTAGTTACGGCATAGACTGGCAGGCAGATCACGTTACGGGCACGGGCGCGCTCGACGACCAAGACGTTAGTATCGAGCAGCACGCGCAAACAGGGATAAACGCGGAGAGCAACCTGCACATAGAGCCGGGTGCCATGTCAGGCGACGGATATGCGGGCGTCCGCCCCAGCCGCCCGGCTGGAACTTAGGATACTTCTGGATTGCTGAGTTGTGCATAGAAAGGGGGCGTAGTTGTTCAGCTACGCTCCCTTTGTTGTTTCGTCATCAGTGCTCTCTGTGTTCGCGTCATCAGCCATAACATCTCTGTTGTTCCACCCGGACCTGATGTATACGACTGCGGCCTGCGTGCGCGTGGTCACTTCCAGTTTTTGCAACACGTGACTGACATGTAATTTCGCCATGTTTGTACTGACTACGAGTTCAGTGCCTATCTCTTTGTTGCTCTTGCCCTCGACTATCAGCCTGAGCACCTGAAGCTCGCGCGGTGTGAGAAGGCCCACCAGGTCTTTTCGCGACTCTGCCTGTTTTCCCTTTCCCGCTCGACCCTCTAAGCTCATCTCTGCGCCTCGTTCGCCACTGCGGGCAGCCTCTCCCGCCCGCAGTGGCGCTATATGTTGGTGTACTTTGTTCGGCACCCACAGTATATAGAACTTTTGTTCTGAAAGCAAGGGTGAAAATGGTTTAGCCTGTAGCTCTCAATGTACAGGACGATAAGGAGGCGCAACTTGTAGAGTGTGTGGCTCGTTAATCCTGAAATAGCGGTAATCTCTCGATCCCCAGAGGCCAGCCCATGGCAAGGAGTGATCTGCCAGGCGCGATAACAGGTCGAACGTTGCCGAGCCTACATTGTAAGCGTTCAGAGTAGGGGTGCAGAGGCGAAGTCCCTGCCGGGGTGTGGGGATAACCCCACCTCTAATTCTTCTTTGTATCCTCCCCTCCCACGCGTGGGAGGGGCATGAGCGAAGCGGGGGCGGTGGGTCTTGGCAAAAGATGCACTGGATTTGCTCCACCCCAAGTCTGAATACTTACCTTACATTTACAGGTTGCAGTACCGGTTCTGAACGGGAACAGGTGAAGCATATAGAAGATGTCAAATCAGCTTCCAGGCTCGCACACAACGTTTCCTGGAGAGCGAAGCTAACTAGAGAGCGTTTTCAGACTGTAGCTCATGGAGGAGAGAAGCCTTCACTTGCCATCCGGAGTGCAGCGAAGGATCAGTTTGAAAACACCCTTAGGATAAGGAAGTGCGATGTCGAACAGAATCAAACCTCGTTTGGGGCTAAGGGCGATTATCAGCCTGCTCTGTATATGCGCCGTGGGGCTGATAGGCACATATCTGAGTACCATTGGAGCGCTGAACCTCTCTCCCGCAGCCCTGCCGGTAGCCACGCCCACGCCGGCCATGCCCATATCTATGCAACCGCCACCGGAGAGCAGGCAGCAAGGCTCGTCTTCCGGCTCCGCCATATATGAGCCGACACCCACAGCACCCGCCGTGAACGCCACGAACAGCACGGAGCTACACCAGCAGGCGGGCATCAGCCTGGGCATCACCAGACCTTCCTATGAATTGAGTCACGTCTACCAGGGAGCATCGCCTTTCACCGTCGAGTTGAACGGTCGCTTGTACGGCGTACCCGATGGGGTAAAGTGCGCCACCGCCTGGTGGGACTGGGGCGACGGCACGCAGTCGCCCCAGCCGTGCGCAGAGCCGAAGGACCCCTCCCCAGGGTATCAGGCCAGCCATGTCTACACAAAAGCGGGCGTCTACCACCCGCACCTTCGCGTAAAGCTCTCCAATGGACGGGAGATAGTGTCCGACACGCAGACGATGGCGGTAGATGCCGTTACCTCTGAATCGGCGGTGCAACCTGCTACCCTGGCCTGGTGGGGTATATGGGGTCTCAGCCTGCTCG
>JBBSIK010000183.1:0-6303 GCA_038232115.1 Chloroflexia bacterium | reverse complement strand
GCTGTTGGCTTGCATCCTCTTGGGGCGCTCCTGGCTCTACTTGCGGGTGTTGAGCTGGGTGGGCTTGGAGGGGCGCTGCTTGCCGTGCCGGTGGCGGGGGTGCTCTATGTCATCGCGTTAGCCTTGTACTCCGATGCAACCCAGCAAACGGAGCTACTTGTGGCACAGCCTCGTCGCACCCCATATAGCTCTCTGCGCCATGTGGTCGAGCGTCGAACCAGGCGCGGGTCGCGGGTACAGACGACTACGATGGACAGCATTTCAGGGCCACGAGGAGCGACTAGCGGCGCAAATGGAGTGGGTGTGGCTTCGCCTGAGTTTGTGCCCACAACGACGGTACCAGCCGTAACGTCCGAGACATCTATAGCACCCGCGACCCCTGCCATAGCTAACGAGGCTAACGAGCGTTTAGCTACTATCGCGCAGGAGCAGGCACAGCTAATCGCGCAATTTGATGCAGGTGAGGCTGAAGAAGCAGCGAACGCGGCGGAACAGCATGAGCCAGGCGCTCCGAAAGAGGAGACCACGTAGGGCCGGTTTATGTAGCCGCGAATTAGCGTGTTCTTAGCTTTACCATTCCCTCATCACAGAATGCGCCCCGCATCGGAACTTCGGGACCCGGTCAGGCGTTAAGAAAATGTGCGTTCAGCCAGCAGGCTCGCTGGCCGGGACCGGCACGAAAACAAATATTAAGAATTACACTATCGGAGCTGGAAATGAATAATAGACACCTTGGCTTACGGTCTGCCCTATTTGTTAGTACAGGCATTTTGATGGGCATTCTTATGTCAATGGGATGGAGCGTCTATAGCTCATCGGCACAGAGCGGCAACGGATGCCAGACTTTCTCCCAGACCGGATATACAGTGTGCGGCAAATTCCTGACTTACTGGAACTCGCACGGCGGCCTAGCCCAGCAGGGATACCCGATCAGCCAGGAGTTTACCGAAACGAGCGACCTCAATGGCAAGCCGTACACGGTGCAGTACTTCGAGCGCGCGGTGTTCGAGGCGCACCCCGAGAACGCCGCCCCTAACGACGTACTTCTCTCACAATTGGGGACATATCTGGGCAAGGTAGACTACACTAAGGGCTTCCCCACCACCAACGGCCAGGTGCCTTTCTATGAGACGCGCGATGGCAGCGCGACTCAGGTGCTGAAGTCGTTGTACAACGCTGTCAACCGCAAGGAGTACGAGCGTGCCTATGGCTACTTCCAGGGCGCTCCTAATCCCGATCCGAGCACGGCACCACCTTACCAGCAGTTCGTGCAGGGTTATGCCGACACTGCCTCAGTGTCTCTCGCGGTGGGCAAGGAAACAGACGATCCAGGCGCAGGCAATATCTACGCCAGTGTGCCTGTGGTGCTCATTGCCAGGCACACAGACGGCAGTCCGGCTACTTTCTTGGGCTGCTATATCCTGCATCGTGTCAATTTCGGTATCTCCGTGAACCCTAACGATGTGCTGTGGAGCATCCAGTCGGCCAAGCTCACCCCCGCGTCCGCCAACAGTTCTATGGATGCGATGCTGTCGCAGGCCTGCACCAGATAGAGCAGGTAGGGGCGACCCGTACCTTGTTACTACTCAGGCATTTACGACTTTGACACAACTCTGCGCACTTGCTGCGATGATATACGTCGTTAGTGAGACAGTGCGAGGGGTGTGGCGACTGCTTCTGCTGCTCGGTTCGCAGAATCCGGGGCAGTTGGGCACATGCTCGGCGTTTGTGGGCCGTGCACCGCATGAGCCGATGGCCTTGATACGCTTACACCCTCCATACGCAGGAACGTCTCTACGACAGCGGGGTCGAAGTGCTTGCCGGCTTGCTCCGTGATGTAGGCATACACCATCTCGCGTGGCCGCGCCGAGCGATAGGGGCGGTCCGACCTGAGCGCGTCCCATACGTCGGCCAGTGCGAAGATACGTGCAGAGAGAGGTATTTGTTCGTTTTTGAGTCCATGAGGGTAGCCCGTGCCGTCCCATTTCTCATGGTGATAGTAGGGTATGTCCAGGGCGGGGCCGAGAAATGAAATCGGGAGCAGCAGGTCGTAAGCATACACCGGGTGCATACGCATGATGTCCCACTCTTCGTCGGTGAGCGGGCCGGACTTGAGAAGAATCCCATCGGGTATGCCCACCTTGCCGATGTCGTGCAACAGCGCGCCCCTCTGGATATGCACAAGCTCTTCGTCACCAATCCCCATCTCCTTTGCCAGGCGCACTGCCATCTCGGTGACGCGGCGACTGTGGCCCTCGGTCTCCTTGTCGCGCAGGTCCAGAGCGCGCGACCAGCCTTCTAGTGTCTTGTCGTAAGCGGCAGCCAATTCCTGATTGGATCTCTGCAAGTCCATAAACAGCGAAGCATTGTCCGCGGCGATAGCAGCCTGCCCTGCCAGCGTTTCGAGGAAGTTCAGCCACTCGGCATCGGGTGACAACGAGGCCCTGTGGAACACCTCCAGCACGCCTTTCGCATGCCCCTTGACGACCAGTGGAACAGCGTAGTAGGCAACAAAGTCTTCCTCGATTAGCAGTCCGGCGCGGCGGAGGTCGCCTGTGTTCGTAATTTTCTCGATGTTCAACGTGCGCTGTTGGAGGGCAGCACAGCCCGCATAACCCTCGCCCAGCTTCACACGAGATTGGGTGATATCATCTTTGCGGAAGCCGGTGCCTGCCGCATATTCCAGTTCGCCACTGCGCTCATTGAGTAGCAGCGCATCAGCGGCGTCTACCTTTAGATGCACGCAGGCCTGGGTAAGTATCACATTGAGCGTCAGTTGCAAATCCAGGTTCGAGGTGATGGCGATGTCTATGTTGCGTAGAGTCTGTAGCTGCTCTACCTGCCTCTTTATCTGCGTCTCGGCAACGAGGCGTTCGGCAAATCGCTGCTCCGATTCGTGATACAGTTGTGCGTTCTCCTCGCTCTGCCGCGCCAGCTTGCTTGAGGCGTTGCGCACGATGGTGAAGAGCGATACATAGAGAAAAAAGAAGCCGCCTGCGATGTTGGCCCAAAGGAAGCCGTTGGTGTAGTTCATCCTGGTGCGAAGGTCGGTGACATCATAATAGCCCTCGAACACGCTGCCCACCTGCGTGCTACCCGGAAGCTGCAAAGGCATAGATATACGCATCAGGTCGCCGTAGCCGCGCTGGTCGGCGTTTTGGCTACTGTCTGACGGCACCAACTCGGCGATAGTAGCGCCATCAAGCGCCTCGCGCAGTGGCTCGGTAAGCGGTTTGCGCTCCCCTACAAGCCTGGGTTCGTCTGAGTAGACGATGATGCCGTCTTTGTTCCAAATCTTCACCGCCACGAGGCCCGCGCCACTGAGATAGGAGAGAGCGCCCTCGACGGCACTGTAAGCGCCGCCTCGTGCGCCTTTAGCCAGGATGTCGTCCGTGATGTAAGACCCCACGACTGGAGGTACAAGGGAGGAGACAGAGGCTTTTTGCTGCTCGATGGCCTGCGCTTCGAAGTGCTGCGTCAAACCCCGCCCCAGCAGCGCGCCGATTACCGCCAGCAGCGCCAGGCTGGTGATCGAGAACTTTAGCAGCAGTGAAAATCTGGACATATTGTTGGTTGTTAGTCGAGACGAAAACGCAAAGGACGCAAAGATCAGGGTGGGGTTCTTGTCCCTCAAAGCTATGTGCTCCCAGCCCTTACACCATTATAGAGGCACCAAGGCTGTTTTGGTTGCTAACTTATGGGTATGGGTGCGTAGGATATTAGTACTTTCGCGGTATAATGGACCATCGGCTTTTATGGCCGCCTGTGCATCTATATACTGCTATGGGGTTTGTTACCTCTCTATGCCCACAGATGTTCCCTCCATGACCAGCACTCACACCCGTACCCGCGCAGATGCGGATAAAATAGCTTCCCGTGGGCTGCTGTTGCCGTTGTGGAGTCTGGCGCTACCCGTGATCGCGCTGCTGATAGCGCTGTTAGTCGTGGCGGGGCAACCTGATGGACGGTTACACATGTGGGTGCTGGATGTGGGGCAGGGCGACGCTATCTTGCTGCGTACTCCCCAGGGCCATACCGCGCTTGTGGATGGTGGGCCAGGCGCTACGTCGCTGCTCAATGGGCTTGGAGCGCACCTCCCGCTCTGGCAGCACAGTTTGGATATGGTGGTGCTAACTCACCCGCACCAGGACCACATGATGGGCCTCCCGGAATTGCTCGACCGCTACGGAGTAGCCGAGGTGGTACAGACAGAGTTCTCGCCCACTGTGGGCATCCAGGCCGAGTGGGCATATACGCTCAAGTCAAAGAGCATCACTGTGCATTACGCAAGGCGTGGCGAGCGCATCAGCTTCGATGGGGAGCCTGATCTGTGGCTCGATGTGCTCAGCCCTATCACACCCAGCGCGGCCCAGGAGCGGCATACACGTGCACAGGGCGATGATGTAAACAATACCTCGGTTGTCCTGCAACTGCACTATGGAGCGCACAGCATCATGCTGGAAGGTGATGCTCAGGCGGAGGCGGAAGCCCAGATGGTGCGCTATGAAGGAGCCGACCTGCGCAGTACGGTGCTCAAAGTTGGGCATCATGGTAGCGCCACCTCTTCGTCCGCATCGTTCCTCGCCACGACGGGGCCGAAGGTGGCTATAATCTCGGTCGGCGCGGACAACAAGTTCGGCCACCCCGCGTCTCAAACCTTGAACGCTCTCCAACAAACCGGAGCGTTGATCTATCGCACCGACCAGAATGGTACCGTAGAGGTGGTGGCGAACAAGTCGCGCATATGGGTGCGAAGCGAGCGTTAGGGATCAGGGGCTAGGGCCTAGGGGGCAGAAGAAGAAACCCTAATTGACCTTCTTGTCGTCGTGGCGTTTTCGCCTCCTAACCCCCAAGCTCTAGCCACTGACCCACTAACGCGCCCCACGTTGCGCCTCCGCCAATCTCGGTGCTATACTTGATTGCTCTTAATTTTCTCTGCCAGTCCATGCTACAGAGTTGTAGCTATACTCATTGAGGAGGGGAATTTCATGTCGGAAACGATGCGCGCCCTTTGTAAAGCGCGGCCCGAAGCTGGGGCCCATCTCGTTGAAGTGCCGGTGCCGCAGGTAGGGCCTGACGACATTCTGGTCAAGGTGCGCGCCACCACTATTTGCGGTACCGACCTGCATATCTATAACTGGGACGCCTGGGCACAGTCGCGTATCAAGACGCCCCTGGTCTTCGGCCACGAGTGCTCGGGCGATGTGGTCGAGCGTGGCCGCAACGTGCGCGATGTAAACATTGGCGATTATGTTTCGCTGGAGACCCACATCACCACAGAGGACTCCTACCAGACACGGATCTGCCAGGCGAACGTTGATCCCGGCATCAAGATCCTGGGAATAGACAGGCCCGGTTGCTACGCCGAATATGTCTCGGTGCCCTCCAAGGTCGCCTGGAAGAATCCCGCTGATATGGCTCCTGAAGTCGCCTCTATACAGGAGCCGTTCGGTAACGCTGTCTATACGGTGCTGACTGCGCCTATTGCGGCAAAGACCGTGCTGGTGACGGGCTGCGGGCCTATCGGCTTATGGGCGGTGGGAGTGGCGAAAGCGGCGGGCGCGAAGGCTGTGTACGCCACCGATATTAACCCGAAGCGCCTGGCGCTGGCCGATAAGATGGGCGCTACTCTCGCCATCAATAGCGCCGAGAGCGATCCGGTAGCGATCATCAAGCGGGAGACGGGCGGCATCGGCGTGGACGTGCTGTGCGAGATGTCGGGCAACTGGCGCGCTATCAAGCAAGGGTTCGACGCGCTGCGCAACGGTGGCCGCGTGTCTATATTGGGCATCCCTTCCCGCCCCATCGAGATAGACGTTGCCAACGACATTGTGTTCAAGGGCGCGACTATCTATGGCATCTCTGGCCGTCTCATATGGGAAACCTGGTACCAAACCCAGGCTCTCATCACGAGCGGCATGGTGGACCCCACGCCCGTTATCACCCACCGCTTCAAGTTGGAGGAGTTTGAGCAGGCTTTTGCGCTTATGAACAATGGTGAGGCGGCAAAAGTGGCGATGTTCCCGTAGGGGCCATGGAGGTGAGCAGCGATGATTAAGCGCAAAGAACGCTATGTGGTAGACGCACAAGGCAGGCGCATTGATGTAATTCTCAATGTAAAAGACTATTACAAGATGCTGGACGAGCTAGAGGAGCTAGAGTCCATACGCACCTTTGATCTGGCTAAAGCTTCACGCGAAGAAGCTATACCTATCGAGCAAGCATTGGCGGAAATTGAGCAACGGGGCCGTGAGTTTGAGCTATAGTGTCCTTATTTTGCGAGGTGATCAGAAGGAGTGCAGT
>JBBSIK010000182.1:0-6304 GCA_038232115.1 Chloroflexia bacterium | reverse complement strand
ACTGCTCGCTGGCACTACGGACCTATCAGCGTTGCCTCACCACAATGTCGAGAGAATTGGGCGTAGAGCCGTCCCCGGCCACTACTGCCCTCTACAGTAGCATCCTGCACGCCGAGGAGTTGCCTGTAACCGTTTTGTAACTCCTCTGTGACCTCTCTCTGGTAGTCTGCCCTCAATCAGTTTGGCGCGTCCTTCTATGACGTGCCCTGTTCCCGTGGAGGCGTATGTGGCGGCAGGCTCTAATATAGTGTCCTTCGTTTTGCGCTTCGTGTGCGAAGAGCCTTTCGGTGAGTCGGAAGACTTGACTGTGGCACGTTACGGTGTCGTCAGGCACGTGCAGTCCGACACCGAACGGCACCTGACAAGCTGGGACGAGATAGTAGCCTTTATCGAGCAGTACGTGGGCCTGAGCAAGGACGCTGAGGATGAATGAGCCATCGGTCGGCATTGTGGCTGTGGGTGCCTACACGCCGGAAAGCTACATATCGGGGGCCGAGATAGCCCACCTGACGGGCATACCCGAAGATGTGATCGTCACCAAGTTCGGCCTGGAGCGCAAGCCCGTGGCCGGGCCGGACGATCACCCTAATGCTATGGCGTTGCGTGCCTCCCAGGGCGCTCTTATCGAATCCGGCATCCAACCCGAAGAGATAGATGTGGTGCTGTGTACCACCGAAGAGTTCAAAGAGTACCCGATGTGGACGGCGGGCATCCGGCTGGCGTACGACCTGGGCGCTCGACGTGCCTGGGCGCTCGACGTGCAGATGCGATGCAGTACGACGATAGCCGCGCTCAAGATGGCAAAAGCCCTCATGCTGGCCGAGCCGGACGTGGAAACGGTGCTGGTCGCCGGGGGCTACCGCAACGGCGACCTCGTGGACTACTCTAACCCGCGATCACGTTTTCTCATCAATCTTAGCACGGGTGCGGGCGCGATTCTGCTGCGGAAGAACCATATGCGAAATCACCTGCTTGGCTCAGCGCTGCTCGTGGACGGCTCGTTCTCTTTTGATGTGATCGTGCCCGCCGGTGGCACGATGGAGCCGCTAACCCCGGAGGCCCTGGTTGCCCAGCGCAACAAACTCGACGTGCCCGACCCGGAGGGGATGAAGGGGCGACTCGATAAGCTCTCCATGCACAACTTCCTGCGCGTTATAGATATGGCGCTTGAGCAGAGCGGCTGCACGCGAGGGGATATAGACTATCTCAATATCCTGCACATGAAGCGTTCGGCTCACGATTTTGTGCTCAAAGAATTGGGCCTCCGTCAGGATCAGACTTACTATCTCTCGGAGTTCGGGCATATAGGGCAGCAAGACCAGGCGGTATCAATCAAGAAAGGGCTGGAGACTGATAGGCTCAAAGACGGTGACCTGATGGTCATGGTCGCGGCGGGCACAGGGTACGCCTGGGGGGCCAGTGTGGTGAGATGGGGATAACATCGTCCACTATTAAACACCAGTAGCCCAGGCTCATAGCAAGAGGGAGCGGTATGTATATCGGGGATTGGCTGGCTCGACGTGAGATGCTCTCGCCAAACGAAGTGGCGCTGATTGACGCGCAGCGTGAGTACGCGCCCATCACATACCGCCAGTGGAACCGCTCGGCCAACCGTACCGCCAACTGGCTCCCGTCGTTGGGCGTAAAGCGGGGCGACCTGGTGGCTGTGCTCTCGATGAACTGCGTGGAGTACCTCGATATATGGTTCGCCTGCGGCAAACTGGGCGCGATCATGCAAACGCTCAACTGGCGGCTGACTTCCCACGAACTCGGCGCGCTCCTTTCGGACGCTACTCCTGTAGTGCTCATCTACGGGCCGGAGTTCCATGCGCATGTAGAGGCGATACAGGCTGATGTGCCAGGCATCCGATACTATGCCTCGCTGGACCCTGGCGATCTGGCCTCGGCTGGGGACGTAGCTTTCAGTGAGAGGGAGGAGCACCCCGACGCCCCTCCCCCGCCCGTCGAGCTTACATGGGATTCTCCATGGGCGCTGTGCTATACGGGAGGCACAACGGGCATGCCCAAAGGCGCGATGCTGACCCACGGCAACGTCACCTGGAACTCGATCAACTCCGTAATGAGCTGGGGCCTGACCGCGCAGGACCGCACTATCCTGAACATGCCTCTTTTCCACACTGGTGGCCTGAACGTGCTGACGGCTCCCCTGGTGCATATAGGAGGCTCCTCCATCGTGTGCAAAGGGTTCGACGTTGACCAGGTGTTCGATCTGATTGAGGAGATGGGTGTGACTATCTACTTCGGCGTGCCGACTCTGTTCATCGCGCAACAGCAACACCCACGATGGGTAAGCGCCGATCTATCCCGACTGCGATGGGTCATCAGCGGAGGAGCGCCCTGTCCGCCGCCGGTTTTCGCCAGGTTCTGGGAGCGGGGAGTTGATTTCAAGATGGGCTATGGTCTCACCGAATCGGGGCCAAACACCTTCTGGTTGCCCCGCGAAGATATTCATCGCAAGCCCGGCTCGGTTGGCGTGCCGCTCTTTCATGTGGACGTGAAGATTGTGAAGGAGGGGCGAGAGTGTGCGCCGAACGAAGTGGGCGAGTTGTTAATACGCGGCCCTCAGATAGTGCCAGGTTACTGGAACCGCCCGGAAGAGACTGCCCATGCTATAGTGGACGGCTGGCTGCATACCGGAGACCTGGCTTGCTGCGACGCTGAAGGGTACTACTATATAGTAGGGCGGCTCAAAGAGATGATAATCTCTGGCGGCGAGAACGTCTATCCGAGCGAAGTGGAAGGTGTAATCGCAGCGCACCCTTCAGTCATAGCCGTAGCCGTAATCGGCGTGCCCGATAGCCACTGGGGTGAAGTGGGCCGCGCTATTGTTGTGGCCCAACCTGACGGCGCGGTAACGGAGGAAGCTCTCATAGATTTCTGCCGCGAGTGCCTGGCACGGTACAAGGTCCCCAAGAGCGTGGTTTTCGCGGAAACGCTCCCCACGACGGGGGCCGGCAAGGTAGACAAACGCCTCCTGCGAGAGCAGTACGGGCGGATAGAGAACGCGGTGTGTTGAGCGAGACTGCTCGTGTTGCGTATTGCGTATTGCGTGAAGAGACGGAAACGCAAAGGACGCAAAGGACGCGCAAAGATTAAGAAGGGTTTACGTACTACGCATTACGCATTACGCACTACGCACTACTAAGCAAGGGGACTATGCCGAGAATTAGAGTCAACGGAATAGAGCTTTTCTACGAGCTGCGGGGCAACGTTGATGGGCCGACGGTGGTGTTTGTGAACGGCCTGCTGACCGATACAGCCAGTTGGAACGGGCACTTGCCATATTTCGTCGAGCGTTACTGCTGCCTGGTGTATGACTGCCGGGGTCAAGGTCAGTCGGATAAGCCGGACGAGGTGTACGAGACCACTCTGCACACGGCAGACCTGGCGGCCCTGCTGGACGCGCTGGAGATCGGGTATGCATATTTCGTCGGCCTGTCGAACGGTGGGGCGGCTGTACTCGACTACGCAGCCTGTCATCCTGAGCGCGTGGGAGCATTGGCGGTAGCCGGGGCATATCCATACGTTGACACGATACTGAGGGTAAAACTTACGTCGTGGATCAGGGCGATGGAAGCGGGTGGAAGTCCACTACGCTTCGATGTGGCGCTGCCCTGGGTGTGGGGCGGTACGTTCCTTAAGCAGAATTACGAAGCACTGCTCCCCTTCCGAGAGAAAGGGACCAATATGCCTATCGAATGGGCGATGAACCTCATCAAGGGAGCTATGGTACATGACATCCGCGATAAACTGGGAGCTATCCAGGCACCTACTTTGGTGATTGTTGGGGAGGAGGACGTGCTTACGCCGCCCAAACTCTCCAGGTACATCGCCGAGGGAGTGCCGAACGCCAGGCTGCACGTCATGCCAGAGATCGGACACGCGGCGGCGCTGGAGGACGTAGAGGGTTTCGCCCGGACCGTGCGCGATTTCTTCACTTCTATCGAAAGGAGAGCAGCGTAATGCCCTATGTAAAAGCGGGCGATCTGAACGTATATTACATCGAGAGCGGCGAGGGCGTACCTATCGTCCTCATCCACGGCAACTGGGCCAACTCCTCGTGGTGGGAGCCGGTGCTGGAGCGTCTGCCCGACGGCTGGCGCGGCCTCGCATACGACATGAGGGGGCGCGGCAAGACAGAGGGGCCTGACACCGATTACACTATGCCTCAGCTGGCGTCTGACCTGCGCGCCTTCTGCGACGCCCTGGACCTCGACAAAGCGCATCTTGTGGGCCATTCGCTCGGCAGCGCGGTCGCCATGCAGTTCGCTCTCGAAAGCCCTGAGCGGGTCCTTTCGCTCAGGGTGCTCGCTCCTGCCTGGGTAGACGGGATGCCGCATGCGTACAACAGCCCGGAAGGTCAGCGCGCCATCAAGGAGGATAAAGCCCTGTTCGGAATGGCCCTGAAGGCCCTGGCCCCTACTGTGCCCGACGATGCTTACTGGCAACGGCTGGTTGAAGAAGGGCACGAGCAGCGACTCGATGCGGCGCTGCGGAATCTGCCCGCACTTATGGATTGGCGACCGGGAGACCGGCTGCGGGAGACGGGCGTGCCTGCGCTGGTCATCTGCGGGGAGAATGATCCACTCACCGGCGGGGCCAACGCCGAACGAGCAGCAGAGGCCCTCGGTGTCAGTCTTATAGTGTTGCCGGGCGTGGGCCATTCGCCCAACATAGAGGCTCCGGACCGCTTTGTCGAGTTGCTACTGGAGCACATTTCCCAAACCGTGAGCACGGAACACGAGAAGTAACTGGAGATCAGGCTCTATCCCAGCATGATGAGAGACATACCCGTGCTTGATATTTACATAAACTGAGGCAGAACTTACCAGGAGGAGGTGATCGAGGACTGCGGTGAGTGGCCGCACATTGAGAAACCTGAGCTTTTCTAGAGGTTGGTGTTGGAACACTTTATTCAATTATGAATTAGAAATTAGCAATTGGCTCATACCATTCTCTAATTCATAATTCTTTGAGGAGAAATGCAGATGAAAAGGAACAGGACGAAATGGGTAGCGGTACTCGCGGCGCTGATGATGATGGTAACTGTGCTCCCCGCGGGCGGCGGTTTCGCCCAGGGGGATTCTCGCACCTTCCCTGAGACGGGTAAGGTGGTCAAGGGCAAGTTCCTGCAATACTGGACCGGACATGGCGGCCTCGCTCAACAGGGCCTTCCCCTGATAGAGGAGATGCAAGAGAAGAGCGACACCGATGGCAAGACATACACTGTGCAATACTTCGAGCGCGCAGTGTTCGAGGCGCACCCTGAGAACGCCGCTCCCAACGACGTGCTCCTGTCGCTGCTTGGCAACTTCCGCTATAAAGAGAAATATCCGAGCGGCGCCACCGGCCAGAAGGTTAGCACCGAAGCGGGCGCGCAGAAGTTCACCCAGACTAACCACACAGTAGGCGGCAAGTTCCTGGCGTACTGGAACAAGAACGGCGGCCTCGCCCAGCAAGGCTATCCGATCTCCGAGGAGTTCACCGAAGTATCCGACCTCAATGGCAAGACCTATACCGTGTAGTACTTCGAGCGCGCTGTATTCGAGTCGCACCCTGAGAACCAGCCTCCCTACGATGTGCTCCTCAGCCAGTTGGGCACCTTCCAGCTAAAGGCCAAGCAAGCAGCCGCCAAAGGCCCCATCACCGTCGGCCTGTTGACCGACGACTCAGGCTCGCTCGCTATCTATGGCCCGATGCTGGAGCGGGGCTTCGCACTCGGCCTCAATTATGCCACCGGCGGTACCAACAAGGTGCTTGGCCGCGACATCAAAGTGGTCACGAAGGACACCGCGAGCGACGTGAACACCGGCGTCTCCCTGGCGCGCGAAGCAATCGAGAAGGACGGCGCTAAGATACTGATCGGCGTGCCCAGCTCCGGCGTTGCGCTGGCGGTATCGGGCGTGGCGGCGCAGAACAAGGTCGTCTATATAGCCTCACCCGCCGCATCACCCGACCTGACAGGCAAGAACTTCAATCCCTACACCTTCCGCGCCGGGCGCACCAGCGTGCAGGACGCCCTGACTATGGCCTCTGCACTTACCGGCATGGGCAAGACCTTCGTGCAGATCGCCCCAGACTATGCGTTTGGCCGTGGCTCGGCAGCCGCTTTCTACGGCGTCATAAAGGGCGCGGGTGGCACCTTCCCGGTCAACGACACTGCCGACGGCCTGGGCACGGTATTCGCGCCCCAGGACACCACCGATTTCACGCCTTATATCAACCGCATACTCGACTCCAAGGCCCAGGTGCTGGTCGTTACGTGGGCGGGCGCGGGCTTCGT
>JBBSIK010000181.1:0-6312 GCA_038232115.1 Chloroflexia bacterium | reverse complement strand
GCAAGCTTGTGGGAGATAGCGATTAAGGTAAGTGTGGGTAAGCTTCAGCTGGATATGTCTTTCGAGGCATTTGTATCGAGCCAACTCGGCCTGAAGTGGATCAATTTGCTTGGAATAAGTGTCAGCCACACCGCCACGGTAGCAGCCCTACCTCTTCACCACCGTGACCCTTTTGACCCCTTGCTAATCGCTCAGGCTATTGTGGAGCAGGTACCCATCATAAGCAAAGACCCCGCACTGGATGCGTATGGCGTAACAAGACTGTGGTAGCTCTTAACCGGGCTAATAATAGGAGGCACAAGAATGGCCACAAACGATAACCCTGTAATCCTGGCCGGAGCCAGAACACCCTTCGGCAAGTTCGGAGGGGCGCTTGCCTCTATTGGCGCGGTGGAGTTAGGCTCTATAGCCATGCGCGAGGCGATGCAGCGGGCCGGGATCGATACTAAGGACGTGACGCACAACATTATGGGCTGCGTGCTGCAAGGCGGGCTGGGACAGGTGCCCTCCAGGCAAGCCGCGTTCAAGGCGGGCCTGGGTCGAGAAGTCACCTCCGACACAATCAACCGCGTGTGTGGCAGTGGCATGCGCGCCATTACGCTATCGAGCGACCTCATTCGCCTGGGACATCACCAATTGATCGTGGCGGGCGGCATGGAAAGTATGTCCAATGCGCCCTACTACTCTTTTGGCACCCGATGGGGGCTGCGCATGGGCGATGGTGAGTTGGTGGACGGTATGATGCACGACGGCCTGATGGACCCGCTGCTGAAGGTGAAGATGGGCACCCACGGCGATACGGTAAGCGCCGAGGAAGAGTGCAGCCGCGAGCAGCAGGACACATGGGCGCTCCGCTCACAGCAGCGTGCATTCGCCGCTATGGACAGCGGCAAGATGGCCCAGGAAATTGTACGAGTCACCATCCCTGGCAAGAAGGGCGACACCGTGATTGACACCGACGAATCGCCACGGCGTGACACCTCAATGGAGGCTCTTGCCAGGCTCAAGCCGGTGTTCAACCCCAACGGCACTGTCACGGCAGGCAATGCGCCCGGCATCAATGACGGTGCTGCTGCTGTAACGGTGGCCTCGGCTGAATATGCTAAATCGCACGGTCTCAAGCCCGCCGCTCGCATTCTTGGCTATGGTGAGGCCGCATGGGACACGCCGTACCTTGCCTATGTGCCCGCGATGGCCGCCCAAAACGCCCTCAAGAAGCTCGGCATGACTGTTGACGACATTGACCTGATGGAGATCAACGAGGCGTTTGCAAGCGTAGCGATCATCAGTACGGCCAAGCTGGGCATATCAGACGAGAAAGTGAACGTAAACGGCGGCGCGATAGCACTCGGCCACCCTGTTGGCGCGTCGGGCGCTCGCCTTGTGCTCACCCTCATCAACGAGCTACAACGACGCGGTGGCGGCATCGGCATGGCGGCCATCTGCTCGGGTATGGCCCAGGGGGACGCGATCATTTTGCAAGTGGGAGAGTAGCTAGGGGTCAGTAAAAGGCGATACGCAAAGGACGCAGAGAGCCTGACCTGAGCGTAGCCGAAGGAACCAAAGGTTTGGAAGGGGCGTCCCTAGCCCTAACCCCCAAAGGGGAGCAAGTTGGATATTATAGCAACTGCCCGGCGACAAATGCTCGCGGGACAACTCGATGACGCAAGAGAGCGGCTGGTTAACTCTTACGCAGGACTTAGTGAACAGGAGATGGTAGAGCCTGGCGTGGCCGGCGACTGGTCGGTGCGCGACATATTGGCCCATATAGCGGTCTGGGACCGCGAGCAGACCTCCGCCTACCGCGCCATGTTGCAGGGCGAGAGGCCGTATTTCCTCGACATCGACATGGACGGCGTAGAAGCATTCAACCAGGAGCGCCATGCTCAGGTGGAAGGCGTCGGTGTGGATGGGGTAATCACGGATTTTCTTGCAGCGCGTGAGGAAATGCTGGCGTTGCTCCGCGATGTGGACAACGCTGCCCTGTTCGCGCCTGCCCCAGGTGATGAGCACGCCGATCTCTCCATAGCTGCCTGTGTAGGTGTCTCGTATAACCACGACGAGGAACATGCCGAGATGATCGAAGACTGGCGGGCCAAGAGGCAACAGGCCGAGTAGCTTTCGCCTCGTCAGCAGAGATGGCCGGCGGATTCAGATCCTCCGGCCATTTTGATTCCCTGTCGGACGCATAACACACGTGACACATATAGGTCACGCCGTTGTTTACTGGATGATCACTCGACATGGCGGCCTCTAGCCCAACGAAAAGCAACTTACCGGCAACGGGAACAATTCACTACTTACTGGCGTTTCATATCTACTGGCTCAATAAGCCCACCAAATCACCGGCGTATCACCAACCGACAGGAGGTAAACTATGGAACGCTTCAACTGGCAAAAACGTCTACAAGGTATCGGGCGTAAAGGCGTTGCCGCTCCGCATGGCTCGCAGGCAACCAGCCGACCACGGGGCAAACTACCCCTAATAGTGACATTGAGCATCGTGGGCTTCCTTGTGCTGGCTGTGCTGGCAAGCCTGTTCAGCAGTGCGCGGCAAGCTCTTCCTGCAATCGTTAATTCAGACAAGAGGGCACCTATGGCACAACCTACGACTGCTGCAGCTATGCCCCGCACCGGCGGCGATGCCCCGGCTTCTAGTATGTCCAACGTCGAGGGCCAACCCCAACTCCCTGCCGAGAGTGGAGCCGGAGGGTCAACAGCACAAACCACAGGCCCGGGAAATACACAGACTAACAAAGACTGGGACCGCATGATTATCCGCACGGCCACACTCCAGTTGAAAGTGAAGGACGTAGCCGCCAGTATGGACGAGGTACGCACTCTAGCGGGTGCTCATGCGGGATATGTCACACAGTCGGATAGCCATCAGGAGGGCGACTACACGGTGGCGAGCATTACTATGCAGGTCCCTGCCGCCGAGTTCGACAACACAATGTCGCAGCTACGTAAGGCCGGGCTAAAGGTGCTCAACGAGCAAAGCAGCAGCAGCGATGTTACCGAGGAATATACCGACCTCAACTCGCAGCTACGAAATCTACAGGCTACAGAGCAGCGCGTTCTCGCCCTCACCCAGAAAGCAGACAAGATAGATGACATACTGACGCTCGACCGTGAACTACGAGAGATTCAGGGAGAGATCGAGCGCATCCAGGGCCGCGTGAACTTTCTCAGTAAGCGCACGCAAATGTCCACAATCACAGTTAGCCTCTATCCCGACGTGCCCGCCGTTGGGCCAACAGCCAGGCCGGTCGAGGGCTGGGATCCCATAGGGATAGCCACACATGCCTGGGACGCCTCACTTGCTCTGCTGGCCAATATCGGCACTCTTGTAATAACAATAGCCGTCTTCCTGTGGTGGGCGGTGCCTCTGCTCATACTGACATGGCTGTTCGCCAGGCGCAACCGGCGCGTGATCCCGGCACCTCCGACGCCCGCAGAATCTTGACCGAAGAGAAGCATCTCCAGGGGCGTAGCCGCACAACACGGCGCTACTTGCAGACGGAGGAAGGTAGCGTTCGGCGTAAATGTTCGGTGTAAGCCTTCAGAGTTGTGGTGTAACTGTTCAGAAAAGGGGTGCAGGGGCATGCCCCTGACGGGGTGTGTGGGTGTCTTCCACATGTACATCTTCTTTTTATTCTCCCCTCCCACGAACGGGAGGGGTAGGGGTCGGGGGTCCTGGACAGGTAGCATACTCAATTGCTCTACCTTTATTCTGAACACTTACAGTTGTGGTGCCGCTTTGACGGTATATAGCACTTCCGGTATAATTAAAGTCGCGCCTATACTCCGGAGTCGTCTAAAGGTAGGACGCCTGACTTTGAATCAGAGAATCGGGGTTCGAATCCCTGCCCCGGAACCAGGTGCATGCGTTTGAGGACCTGGCTCTTGTAAAGACCGGGTTAGCCAATCGCAGATCATATCGTGTATAATAAACCCGAGTGTTCTCCCGTGGGAGACACACCTTAACAAAGGCACACTTCACTCGAAGATGTGACATATCACGACAACAGAGTTGGGCAAGGCCAGTTAGTGCCAGTGACCGCTGCCGGGTGGCAGAGGAAAGTCCGAGCTGCATAGAGCGGGGTGCCACGTGAAAACGTGGGAAGGGCCGGTCGTGGGTCCTGACAGTCCAGATTGGCGTCTTTCTAGGAAGGCGAGAGCAACAGAGACTATGCCACCTGCCTGGCGAAATCCGGGCATGTGGAGTGAAAAGGGCAATCCTCCCTGCAGCAATCTCCGAAGCGACCGCAGTGCATGGGCGTGCTTGCACGTCTGAGGCGCGAAAGGTGGCTCGCCGAGCCGGTCGGAAGCGAGAGCAGTTACCGAGGCGACGAGGTAGCCGGTCTTAGGACCGAGATAGATGGTCACCAGTACAGAATTCGGCTTATTCGCACGCGCTTGCCCCTACCAACTCTACCAATTTTAGGTTCTCGATTTTGGATTGCAGACGTTAATCTAAAATCCAGAACCTGAAAGGCGAACATGGTGGCTGTAGCTCAATGGCAGAGCACTTGATTGTGGATCAAGTGGTTGTGGGTTCGAGCCCCATCAGCCACCCTTTTTGGCGTAATTAGCTACTGAAGCAACAAACCCGACCGAGCTGTTCTTGCTCGGTCGGGTTTGTTGCTTTTAAGTGCGATCCATAGGGACCCTGTAAAAAGCCTGTAAAACCTTCAGGCTTTTTATTGACTGTCGCCGTAGCCGCAACTTACAATTTAATCAATGACCACGTGTAGACACTATATTATTGGCGAGTGGAGAAGCACTTGAATAAGAAAGTAGCGATGGTGCTTGCCATTGCGATCTCGGGCATGGGCCTCCTGACAGGTAACAGCATACAAGCGCAGGGTTTCGCGGATCCCACCTTCCAGGCGACGTGGGAGCGCACCGATCAGCCTGTAGCCTCCGGCGCGGTAAAGCGGTCGTTTTACTGGGGTCCCGCGCCACTCGCCTCTCAGAGCGAACAGTATGCCGAGGGACAAAGCGGGAAGCGACTCGTGCAGTATTTTGACAAGAGCCGCATGGAGATCAACAACCCAGGTGGTAACAAAAGCGATCCTTTCTATGTGACCAACGGCCTGCTCACAGTAGAACTCGTCACCGGCAGGATGCAAGTAGGCAACTCCGCCTATATTGACCGCTACCCAGCCGAAATACCGCTCGCCTCCGACGCCGATGATACATCCGCGCCCACGTATGCTAGCTTCAGCAAGGTCCTGGCTCGTGCCCAGAACAACACGGGCAAGGCCGTGCCGGCAGCGATCAACCGCAGCGGCAATGTCGCACCGGCTTCAGTGAGCGGCTTTACAGCAGAGCAGACAGGCGCGTACTATGAGAGCGCCACCGGGCACAATGTGCCACGTGTATTCTGGGATTTCTTGAACGCCAGCGGCCCTGTCGTGCAGAATGGGAAGGTAGTAACGGCTCGCCTCAGCGACCCCTGGTTCTACGCTGCCGGACTGCCAATCACCGAGGCGTACTGGGCGAAAGTGAAGATCGGTGGACAGCCCAACACAGATGTGCTTATCCAGGCGTTCCAGCGCCGAGTGCTCACCTTTGTGCCCTCTTTGCCGAGCGATTTCCGGGTGCAGATGGGCAACATCGGCCTACACTACTATGACTGGCGTTACAAAGATGCCGGGCGCGGGGCAGGCTTACCTGGAGGCACGCCCGGCGCGACAGCAACTCCCCAGCCAACCACCTCCACCACAGCTGGTAGTATTGCCATCAGCGGAGCTGTAAAGACACCGGCCAAGCTCAGCGCCTCAGATTTGGCTGGAGGCGCGCCGGTTACCGTACAGGCTAACTTCACCACGGCGGGGGGCGGAACCGAGCAACACACCTACAAAGGACGCCTGCTACTCGATCTGCTGAAGTCGGCGGGGGGTGACGGCAATGGAGGGCGCGACCTTCCCATCCGCTACATAGTGGCGACCGGACAGAACGGGCAGAGGGCAGTGCTCTCATGGGGCGAAATTGATCCTATCTTTTCGGGCAGGCAGATAATAGTGGCGTACCAGCAGGACGGCGCCAATCTGTCAGGGGCGCAGGGTCCCGCCAGGCTCGTCATACCGAGTGACAAGAGCGGCGCGCGATCGCTTTATGGCCTCTCGCAGCTAGAAGTGAAGACTATCACCTCGACGAAGCCAACAGGCAGTATCCTCAAGATTACGGGTGCTATACAGACCCCGCTTAACCTCACCGGGAGTGATATGCCGTCTCGGAACCCCCAGATGGTGCAGGTAAGATACATGGCAGGGGGCGTCACCGAGTCGCACAACTACAAAGGCG
>JBBSIK010000180.1:0-6342 GCA_038232115.1 Chloroflexia bacterium | reverse complement strand
GCGCGCAGCCTCTTGAGGTCTGGGTGTGAAAGCAGGCGATCAATAGATGGCAGGCCCCTCAGTTGCGAAGAGTTCGATATAGCGGGCGGTATCGCAGCCTGATTTTCCTCAGGACGATCCTCAGCATCAACATTCGCTTGGCCTGTTCGCCTCTCGTTCCCCAATTCCATGGGGCCATTGTACCATGCCTCTGCGACCAAACGAAAAAGGAGTGGCGAAAATATCACCGCTCCATAATAAGAGGTGGAACAATAACCGGTATAGGTCTTTCTTATCTCTGTTTAGCGAACGAGCCTCGATAAGTCTACGGCATGGTCTTGACTGTGGCCGTGGCTGTAGGAGTAGAAGTTGTTGTAGAAGTAGAGGTTGTTGTGGCTGTAGGAGTAGAAGTAGAGGTCGTCGTGGCGGTAGAAGTAGCAGTGCTGGTGGGGGGTACAGCCGTGCTTGTAAGCACGGCTGTATTGGTCGGCGGGACCACTGTGTTAGTGGGCGGTATTGCCGTATTGGTTGGTGGGAGCTGAGTGCTTGTGGGAGGTACGGGTGTAGGGGTGGGCGCTTGCTGCTGGGCTCCATAGATGATCTTGGCTGCCTGTCCACGAGTCACATCGTCACCGGGTCGGAAGTACTTCCTATTCCCGGCCTGACAAGGCTCGCCATCTCCACCGCAAGTATAGCCACTTATGACGTTGTGGCGAGAAAGGCGCTCGACGAACACGTAGAATGTGCTGCCCGCGGGCACGTCCTGGAAAGTCTGTCCGATGATGACATCCTGGAAGTCGAAGGCCTCAGACGCCATTTTGGAAAGCTGCCCGCGAGTTACGTTGCTGCCTGGCCTAAAGTAAGGGCGGTTCTGCCCATCGCAAGGCTCATTAGCCCCGGTATCAGGATCGGTACCTCCGCAAGTGTAGCCGCCGATGATGTTCGCGTTGTAGGCGTACTCGATGAAGTTATAGAAGGGATTGTCGTTGGGTACGTCCGCGAAGTGGGGAGCGCCCTGCAGATTGGCGGGCAGGTGCGCGGACAGCGAAATCACCTTGGCCGTCTGCTGGCGAGTGATATTGTTGTTCGGCAGGAAGCAGTTCACCCAGTTCTGGTTAGGACAGGGTGGTGCGCTACTGTAGCCTGAGAACGCGCCCTGATCATTCAGAGCCAGGATCGCCTGGTAGAACGGGCTATCCTGACAGTTGTCCTTGAACCGCTCGTTGGCGCAAGGAGGTTGTGCCGCAGGCGTTGGCGTGGGAGGTGTTACCTGGCCGTCGTCAATGGGGCTGTACTGGTAGTACACTTCCTTCTGGCTGTCGTCGCGGTCCGAACTGAACTCGGTATGTACATATCCAGGACTCACGTCTATCGAAGGCTCCTTCTGGAAGGCGCGGCCAAAGTAGGGATCGGCGGGAAGCTGCACGGGAGCGAAGCTGGTGCCGGAGCCATATGTGTAGAATGATCGGAAGTAGTTGATCGGGCTGCTTGTGGTATCCGACCATAGAATGTGGGCGGTACCCTGCCTGTCTACGGCCATTGAAGGATAATAGGAGTCTCCACTGTTAGTCACCACGCGCACCAGGGGTTTCCCCTCGAAACCGGTGCCGGGCACCCACTCACGATAGTAGATGTCGCGTGTGGGCGGGTCTGACGGTGACGGATCGCAGCGCTCGTCCGACCAGGCCAGGCGCATACCGCCGAACGGGTCTGCAGCAAGTACAGGCTGGTAGGCGTGCGAGTCGAATGGGCAGCCGGTGCAGCAAGGCGCACTGCTGTCATCAAGCGGCGCCCACTGGAACGCTCCCAGACGGATTGTGGTGTAGATGTCGTTGTTACGTCCCTGAGTAGCTATATCCTTGAAACCTACCATTACCACGTTGCGGCTAGTGACCGCGATAGCGAGGTCAACGGGGCGACTGATAACGGGTACGGCATCTGCGACCACATCCCAGGCGCCACTCGTCGCACGATGGTAGTAGTATATATCGGAGTTATTGCGGCCAAACAGCACATGCACGCTGTTGTCGGGGCCGATGGCAAGCGCCACGTTCTTGCGGTTTGCGCCTCGGGTGCCGGGCACTTCTTCGGGCCGGGAAACGTTGCCGTTCACATCAATCACGGCATACTGGCCGGTGACCGCGCCACCCGATATTGCCCACCATACCATGTGGCGGTTGCCGAGGCTGTCATGCGCCAGTGACACATTACCCATCTGCTGATCATCGCCCTTGAAGGCGTCCTGGCGAACAAACGTGTCAGTACCGACTGCTCCGTTGCTGGCCTGGGTAATGAAAGCATCGGTCGAGCCCTTGATAGTCCTGGTCCAGCCTACCGAAACCGACCCGGTTGTCTGTGAAGCGGCGATCTGCGCTGTATTGTCGTAGAATTGGCCGCCGTGCGATACGTTGATCGGATTGTTCCAGCTAAACGCCGCTGAGGCATTGGGCTGGCTGGCGGGCGGCGTGGCAGCCTGTGCCCGGCCCCCTGTTATACCCAGCGCGACTGTCGCCACCAACACACCAGAGGTGAGTAGCGAGGCAAGCGCCGAATTAAGACCCTTCTTCATATTACCTAGTCTCCTCACTTGCTTTAGCGGTTAGCGCCCGCACCGGAGATGCGGACATTATCGAACTGAGTTGTGGCATCGCTGGAGGCCCAAACACCCGCCCAGCCGCTGCTGAACGATGCGTCACTGGCATCGAGGACCTGCTTGCCGTTGATCGCAACAGTGATGTGGTTGCCCACCGCGCTCACCTGTACGGCCTGCCAGGTGTTGGGAGTGAAGCCTGCGTACTCGCTGGTTGGGACGGAAGCGACTGTTGTAACGCTGTTGCCCACGACCTTCTCCAGGACGGCCTTGGAAGCGGTGTTAGTCTGCTCACGGAGTATAGTGAAGCGGTAGTAACCGGCATCGCTGCCACGGAAAACCACTCCCGCCGGCAGCGCCACCGGGAATACCTGCACATCGAGGGTGTTATTGGAGAACGTTGCACCCTTTGCAACCAGCACTGCGGGAGCATCGCCAAGCTCCTCATCTTCGTTGCCGCGCTGCTGAAGGCGGTTGTCCTTGACTTTCCACGCGCCAGGAGCCGAGGCCAGAGGCTCATATTTGCTCAGGGTATCTGCTGAGAAATCGTCGGTATAGCTCGCATTGGGGCGTGCCTGTGGGTTCTGGGGTGCCAGAGGAATCTGCGGGCGACCCGTGTCTACCACACCCTTGTCGGCATTGGGCGAGGTCACTATGCTGCCCTGGGGTATCCTCACCTGCTGCGAACCGGTAGCGCCTACCACTGCGGCTGCCGCACCTAGCAATAGGAGGGCAATTGCGAGCACCGGTAAGAGTTTCTTACTGAACATCAATCTTTTCGCTCCTTTCCAATCTTGAACAATACTTTTCCAACCTAATTTCTTCGCACACTCAATTGTCGTAAGATGTAGTTATGTAGTTGTGTGTGGAATATTCGATTGTACACACTGCTCGAGGCGGTAGGTCGGCATCACTGCATGGTCGCCCCCAGGCGTGAACATGCGCATGGAAGGCACCAAGCAGTTGATGCCACATCATGCCCCAGGATTGTCCTTACTGGGAGATGTGGGGAGAGTAGTAGTAGGCTCTTTGCAGGTGGCGTAGAGGCGTCGTTGCACTCGTCGCGCCGTGGTCGGAATGACCACAAAGAGAAAGGCCTGTTCTGCGTGGCCGTATGCTTTGTTGTTGCTCGGCAGATAGTAAGGGTGCATACCGCTCTTTCGTTCAGAGTATATCTGGTGCTTGGAGACGGTGTCAACTGCTCCAGATGGCCTTTTGGTACCATCCCGACCCGCCGTAAGTAGCCCATCTTGGACACTTGTGCCTGCAAAGCACGCACTGTCACGCGCCTCGTGTGTGCTTTAGTTAAGACGAACGAAGTATTACTTGGTAGCGCGAAATTATTACTGCAAATTACGTACTTTCAATTGCGGTAAGAATCTGTGGAAAACCGCATTGTACTGCCAGCGGGGATCGTATTCGGCTAAGGTATAGGCGCATCTTGTACAGAGTTCGTGCCGAAAGTGGACCGTTTCTCCCGGTTTGCACTTCGCGCCGAGCGACGCTTTTTACTCGACCTGGCAGCCTAATACCTGATTCCGGTGACATGGAGTAGGACCCAGGCTGCGGTATGCACCGCCGACACGCTCAGGTATGCGGCCAAAGCCAGGCGGCGGGCACGGCCGCACGGCAATCGCGTCAACAGGTAGACCGTCAGCAAGGTAAGCGCGGGCGATGCAAGGGACAGCAGATCCCAGTCGTCGCGGGGGCCGAGATCGGGGTTCCATGCGGTGGTGTAAAAGAACATGCTTGCCGTCCCCACCGCGAGCGCCGCCAATGAGGGTACGGCTCTCGATAGCTGTTTTATACCCGGCCACGCGGCAACCAGCAGGATCATCAGCGTCACGAGGGCAAGGGGCGCGGTGAGTAGTTGCTCTTGCACGATAGCGCCAAGATGTGACCACGAGAAGAATACGTAGCGCTCGTATGGCGACACAGGCGTAAAGAGGGGGAGCATGGTCCGACTGTCTAGCCCGCCCATCTCCCCCAGGCCGGTTTGCAGTCGCTCGTAATCATAGCCCTCGGCGATGGCTACGCTCACTGTGACCAGCATCATCGCCAAGCCTACCCCGATGCCCTCCCACAGGTCGCGGCGCGCCCGGCTCCAGCGTATCTCACGGGGCAATTGGTTCGCCCTAAGAAGCCAGGCAGCAACTACCATCGGCCCCCACCACAAAGCCGACCCGTGGAAGAGAGGAGCCAGTGTAGACAGCGCGCCGACGGTGCCGAACGACACACGACCTTGTGTGTACTGCCAGCAAGCCCATAGCACGAAGAGACTGGTGACATTGACGAGCGCGTAGCTTTCGACATAGCCAAAGAAGAGGAGAACGTTACCGATAGCAAGCAGGGAACCCGCTATCACCAGCACCTCAGTCCTGCCGCGCCCCAACGTGCGGCCCAGGAGCATTGCACCTGCTGTGTAGATTGCCCCGGCGATACTGGCGACCAGTACGTACACCTGCGATGGCCTCGGCAACCACCCTCGTAGTAAGAGCCAGAGCCGCGCCTTCAGGTAAAAATCGAGTAGCTCGCGCTCGCGCCAGATAGCCCCCGCCGGAATCTTGCGGTCGAATTCGCTACTGTCGCCCTCGGAGTATTGCACCGGCAAGAGCGAAAAGACGAGCAGGCCTGCTACAGAAGCAATGAAAGCAAGGCTTCTAAAGCTAGGTCGCCAGCTAGGTCGCCATGGCTGAGCATGGTCTGCTTGCGCTTCGGCTTTGTTCAGAGGCGCCAGCCAGGCCCACGCAACCAAAGCAAGGGGAACAATCACTCCGAGCAGTTGCAGAGGAATGGGCAGAGCGCCATAGAAGGCCACTCCCCATGTGAGGTTGTCTGTAGGGCCTTTGCCGGAGGGGATTGAAGGGGCTATCAGATGCCAGGCAAGCACAGCCAGCGATGCAAAGGTCACGGCAACAGCGAGCGGCAGCGGACGACTCGTGATTGCCTGTTCGATTGGGAGGCCGGTGGGCTGCTCAGGCTCCGTTGGGGGCCGGAAGAAAAAGCCGCGCAGCCAGGGTATGATCAGCAGAACGATCAGCGGCGGCATTATCAGGTAGACGCTTGCTCCCACAAGCCAGGGCCTCGCCAGGGCATTTAGCAAGCCAATCACCACTCCCCAGCAAAGCGCGACAACGAGAGCGTAGCGGGTGCGCCTTATTCCAGGGGTAACGATGTAGACGATGTAGTAGACCAGCAGGCCGCTCAACAGGAACCAGAGGGTGGGCCACAGCCCCGGAAGAGACGGGCCTGGGCCGCTCTGTTGTTCGATGCGGTAGAAGACGACACCCAGGGTCCGGCGGTCGCCTTTGGGTTGGAAAAGCGTGCTGGTGATGGAGAGCCGTGGATTAACAGAGGCAATCTCCAGTGCGGGCAGCTTGACCTCAATAGTGCTGGGGCTTCTTGGCAGAGTGAACAGTCCCAGGCTCTTGTCGCCTGAACTTATCGCCATCCGAGCATCCAGCTCTCCCTGTGGACGGACGCCCTGTACATACAGCTTCACACGGGATGGATAGCCCAGGGGTTGCAGGGCGACCTCTACCGGCCCACTGCTCCACCTGAAAGCACCTTGCTCGCCACGCTCCGGCTGCCCCATGCCAGTGAGGTTCGGTAGCGCCGCCTGGCTCATCTCTTGCGTGTAGGTCGCCGGTACCTGCTGGCTCAAGAGAAGCGGCAGCGCGACGGCTATCAGCGCGAGGAGAAAGCCCAAACGCGGGGAGGAGGTGCGTATTGGCTTGGGTGCTGGCTGGTGGCTCATCGTGGGCTTCGTGAGG
>JBBSIK010000179.1:0-6344 GCA_038232115.1 Chloroflexia bacterium | reverse complement strand
TCTGGGTGGAGGACCATATGGGCTGGGGCGAGAAGGCCCACCTGGAATGCTTCACTAACATGGCCTGGCTTGCGGGGCGGTATACAGGGCTTACATATGGGACGATGGTGTGCGGACAGGCCTTTCGCAACCCCGCTTATCTGGCGAAGCTAGCTACCAATATGTTCTTGCTAACAGAGGGCAAGTTCATACTTGGTATCGGCGCGGGCAACAATCCTGGCGAGCACCACGAGTACGGCTACGAGTTCTTGCCCGCAGGCGAGCGCGCTGCTCAGACCGAAGAGGCGATTAAGATCATCAAGGCGCTGTGGAGCGAAAGCCCGGCCACTTTTGAGGGCAAGTATTACTCCATTGACCACGCTTTCTGCTCGCCTCTCCCCGATAAGCCTATACCTCTGTGCATCGGTGGGATGGGCGAGAAGAAGATCCTCAAGTTCGTGGCTGAGTATGCGGACTGGTGGTGCGCCGACATAGCCACGGCAGACGTGTTTGCTCACAAGTCGCATGTGCTGGCCGAGCACTGTGCGGCCATCGGGCGCGACCCAAAAGAGATAGTCCACGGGCAAGTCACCTGGGTGAGCGTAGAAGACGAGTCGGCCTCCGCCACTCGCTGGGACCACCTGCACATAGTGGCAGGCAACCCCGACGAAGTCTCCCGCGAGCTTGAGGCCTATCGTGATGCCGGTGTCAACCACTTCATGATCCGCTTCATGGACTATCCGCGCACCGATGGCCTGGAGCGGTTCGTTAGCAAGGTAATGCCAAGACTGGCGTGAAACGTGAAACGTGATGCGCTTTGCTAAAGAGGATCTCTCTGTATGCAGCATCTATGTTTAGTGAACCGCATCACGTTTCACATTTTCCCTTCAAGATTGAGAAACAGATGGAAATCCTGGCTGCCCTGGCGGGCGTGGCGCTTATTCTAGCTGTCCTGTTGGATGCCTTCGAGACGATTGTGCTCCCTCGGCGGGTTATGCAGAGGGTGCGGCTGGCGCGGCTCTTTTACAAGGCCACCTGGTTGCCCTGGTCGGCGCTTGCGCGGCGGATACGGAATGGCGGGCGGCGCGAAGGCTTCCTTAGCTTCTATGGGCCGTTGTCGTTGATAATGCTCGTGGTGGTGTGGGCGGTGGCGCTCATAGCGGGCTTCGCGCTGTTGCAGTGGTCCCTCGGCTCTAAGATGCATATGTCCGATGGGAGCACGCCCGACCTCACCACCGATCTCTATCTGAGCGGCTCAACCTTCTTCACGCTGGGTCTGGGCGACGTTGCGCCGGTTACGGGTTTGTCGCGCTTTATAGTAATCATCGAAGCAGGTCTTGGCTTCACCTTTCTGGCGCTCATCATAGGCTATTTGCCAGCCCTTAATGGAGCCTTCTCGAACCGCGAAGTAAACGTGTCGCTGCTGGATGGCCGGGCAGGGTCGCCGCCGAGCGCGGTGGAACTGCTTACCCGCAATTCCCAGGGTATTCATGCTACAGGCCTGCGGGAGTTCTTGAAGGACTGGGAGCGCTGGTCTGCACAATTGTTGGAGAGCCACCTCTCTTACCCTGTGCTGGGCTACTTCCGCTCGCAGCACGAGCACCAATCCTGGGTCGCGGCGCTAACTATGGTGCTGGACACATGCTCGCTGGTCATGTCAGGCGGCCAGAGCGAGGCCACGCGCCAGGCTCAGCTTACTTTCGCAATGGCCCGCCATGCTGCTGTTGACCTGAGCCAGATATTCGAGACTCCACCCTCCCCACCTCACACCGACCGACTCCCACCCGAAGACGTAGTCCACATGCTTGGTGCATTAGACCGCTACGGAGTGCGAATCTTCGACGGCGGGGGCAGCATTGACCAGAGATCGCTCGATAAACTGGCTGAACTGCGCAGCATGTACGAGCCTTACGTACACGCCCTATCCGACCACCTGCTCATGCCTCTGCCGCCGTGGCTGCCCGCTCCCGATGCCCATGATGCATGGGAAACGACCGCCTGGGAGGGCAGCGCTTCGGCGAAAAGCACCTATCTGATACACCCTGATGATGTCTCGGCGAGCGAGGAAGATTAGTATCCCACGTGTAGCCGCTTGCCTCACGCGCGAGGCATGTGATAAACTGCCCGTGCTTACACACAGAGGGAGATTGCTGCTTGGCGGAACAGGTGTTTACAACTTGGGGGGCGTGGACACTGGCTCTCTTGCTCTATCCGGGGCTGCTGTTCCTGGTGGCCCTTGCACTTGCCGGTGAGTGGCTGGCCGCAGGCGTTCGCCCTCTGTTCGTACCCAGGATCAACCGGATGCCGGTCGCGCGCCACGTTTTCCTCCAGCCTGTATATGATGCCCTGAAGCTGGCCGGAAGATTGCCTTCAGACTCGCGTTCGCGCAATACCTCCGGCGGGCTGGGGTTGGTATCAATTGCAGCGCCTTTGCTGGCTACGTTGCTAATGCCGGTGCCTGGCAGCCTGTTGGTAGGGCGCGGAGCCGGAGCGTTCGACCTTTTCTCTGTTCTCGTTTTGCTTGCCATTCAGCCTGTTGTGGGCGCTACCGTCAGGTTGCGAGGCGGAGGGCTACCGGCTTTGCGCGGAGGTCAGGACCTGGGCAGGCTCATCACTGGGCTGCTGCCTGCCTTGTTGTCAGTGGCGGCGCTCGCGGAGGTAGCTTCGAGCCGTTCGCTACAGCTTGCCAGCCTCACTGCCGCCCCTGAATCCGCTCCACAGGCCATCGTGAGACTGCTGGCGGGCGCTGTGCTGTTGCTCGCGCTACCCTGGTGGGTGGGTAGTGAAGTGACGGTCTATGGAGTTGGCGGCGAGCAGCCTGGGGCGGGTCGTATGTTCCAGAGGGCTGCGCTTGCGGCGTTATGGGCGGTGCTGGCGCTGCCGTTGCCTGGCGATTTACCCTGGGCAGTGGCGGTGATCGTACCTGGCGCTATAGTCGCTTACATGGCGATGCGTCTCATTCCCTCTCATTGGGCGCAGGGACGTAGTGAAGCTGGACTCGCGGGATTACTATGGTCGGCGACTGTTCCGGCGGCGCTGGTGGCCCTTGTAGTGGCACTCTGGTCAGGAGCTTAGAGGGATGAAAGTTGCTATAACGGGTTCCAGCGGCACACTGGGAAGGGCGCTGGTCAGGTACGCCGAAGGAGTAGCGTACGAAATCTTGCGCCTCAACCGTCCCGAATACGACATTACGGAACCTGTGCCGATAATGCAGGCGGTTAGCGACTTCCAACCCGATCTGGTGATCCACACGGCAGCGTATACGAATGTAGACGGCGCGGAGAGCGAACCCAATACAGCCTTCAAGGTAAATGGATTGGGCACTCGCAACATGGCGCTTGCCTGCGAGAAAGTGGGTGCGCCTCTCGTGTACGTGAGTACCAACATGGTCTTCTTCGACAAAGAGCGACAAACGCCTTTTACCGAGCTGGAGACGCCCTGCCCACTTGGTGCCTACGCCATCAGCAAGCGAGCGGGCGAGATTTACGTCGAGCACCTGATGCGGCGCTTCTACATAGCGCGGGTATCCTGGCTATATGGCAGGGAAGGCGACAGCTTTGTACATAAGATCATCCGCGCCGCCGATAAGAACGGCAAACTTAGCGTGGTCGCGGACGAAATAGCCACGCCCACATACGCTGAAGACCTGGCATCCCTGTTGTTTAGGCTGGCCGAGACAGGGCTGTATGGCTGGTATCACACTGTGAATGAGGGAGAGTGCTCGCGCTTCGACTACGCAGGGGAGATCATGCGGCTGACGGGTCGAGAGCGTATCCCGATGACACCCACCGCGCTCTCGGACTATGCTCGTCCGGCTCCCACAGCCCACTACTCGGCCCTCAAGAACGTGGTTGGCGCTTCAGCCGGTATCAGCCTGCGCCCATGGCAAGAGTCGCTTGCCGACTTCCTGAGTGTTGAGCCGGCCCTTTGGAAGCAGGAACCCACTACGTGACCCATTCTCCGGGTGTGCCTCTGCCTCATGTTCGGCCTGAACTGGCACTCAGCAGTTTGAAAACCCCAAGGGTCTCGATAGTCATCCCTACCCACAACGGGGTCGCTATGCTCGACGAGTGCCTCAATGCTGTGCGCGGCCAGAGCTACCGCAATTATGAGATAGTGGTAGTTGATGACGCTTCCGTGGATGGCACAGGGCAGTTGCTGGCGAGCATGCCCGGCGTTGTGGCGGTACATATAAAAGGTTCCGGCGGGCATGGCTTCGTGGCTGCCTGTAACCGTGGGCTTGCCAGGGCACGAGGGGAGTTGCTGGTGTTGCTGAACAACGACGCGGTACCCGCACCCGGTTGGTTGGGTGAACTGGTAGACGCTCTCGACCGCAACCCCTGGGCAGACATGGCGGCGAGCAAACTGGTGCTGTACGATCAGCCGGACAGGCTGCATTCCGCAGGCGATTACTACGGATCGGACGGAGTGCCCAACAGTCGCGGGGTATGGCAAATGGACACAGGGCAGTATGACATAGAGGAGGAGGTATTCGGTCCCGCGGCGGCAGCGGCAGCATACCGGCGTTCCATGCTGGCTGATCTGGCGCACTGTGGTGGCACCCGCCCAACCGGACGCGCACTCGACCCTCAGCTATGGATGTACTGCGAAGACGTTGACCTCAACTTACGAGCCAGATTACGCGGTTATCGCACTGTGTACGTGCCAACGGCGCTTGTGCGGCATCGCCTCAGTGCGACCGGTGGGGGCGCTCTGGCCTCATACTATGTTGGTCGCAACTTGATCTACCTGATCGCCAAAGATTTACCGTTGTGGTTCGTCCTGCGACACTTTCCCAGTATGGTGAAAGCCCAGGCAAGATTTGTTCTCGATGCATTCCGTCATATCAGGGGCGCTGCTGCCCGTGCTCGCCTCAGAGGGATAGTCGTAGGGCTGCTGACGTGGCCCAGGGTGCTGCCGTCGCGGTGGCGCGTGATGTCCACCTCTCGCGTTTCGCCTGGCGCTCTCGAGGAGGTTATCAGACATTTCACAATTGAAGGCTAGGGGCTAGTAGTTTCGTGTTTCGTCTACTAGCCCTTAGCCCCTGGTCCCTATCGCCCGCATAGTACTAATGGTTCTGTGGAAACTCTTGCACAATTGCTATAGTTTGAGTATAATACGCGCAATCTCGTAAGGGTCCCAGAGCTGAGAGCGCCCGTCCTCTCAGTTTTTTTCTTTACAGGAAAGAGCCAGAGGCGGGGAAGAAAAGAGAGGAACTCGTATGGTTATGGATAAGCCCGTTCACCTCACACCTGAGGGAAAAGTTCGGCTCGAAGAAGAGCTGCATAATATGCTGGAAGTGCGCCGCCCGGAGGTAGCAAACCGCATCCAGGAGGCCAAGCTGGACGGCGATGTTAGCGAAAGCGGCGAGTACGAAGACGCCAAGAACGAACAGGCCTTTGTCGAGGGTCGTATTCGCCAGCTAGAGCACATGCTACAGCATGCCCAGATAATTGTTGAGGCGCCCAAGGATGTGATTGGCCTGGGATCGCGTGTAAGCGTGAAAGATACCGATGGCGACACCTACGAATGGATGATTGTGGGCTCGGCGGAGGCCAATCCGCGCAACGCCCGTATCTCGAACGAATCGCCGGTAGGGCAGGCTCTTATGGGCCGCAAGGCAGGCGATAAGGTGCGTGCCAACACGCCGGGTGGACTTGAAGAGTTCACCATACTCAAAGTCGAATAGCAATACCGGCGCCAGACAGATAGTGTCAGGAGAGTCGGGTCTGCCCGGCTCTTTTGTTTCTCGGCTTGCTGACTCCTGTTCTTGCTTGGGTAGGGTAAAGTTTGGGACCAAATAGCATTAGCAAGGAGAGTTATAAGCCACCGGGCTAGTTGCAAGACTTTGCATCGAGGAGAGGGAAAGAGGGGTATGAGCAACAATACAGGTGAAGCCGACGGCGAATTCGACTACGCTACTGAACTTAACATGGGAGATCAGGAGCGCGTCCGCCTTCAGAAGATCAAGCAAATGCGCTCGATGAACGTTGACCCGTATCCGCCTCGCGCCTCTCGCACGCACACCGCGACAGGCGCGATCTCGGAGTTTGAGGAGTGGGAGAGCGCAAATGTAGGCGGGGTCGAAGGCGGGCAGGATGCGACCGGCGAAATTTCTATTCCTGCTCCTCGTGCCATTATCGTAGGTAGGCTGCGGCTCAAGAGACCAGGCGGCAAGGTGACATTCGCGCACATCGAGGATGAGTCGGGCAGGGTGCAGCTTTTCTTCCGTGCCAACGATTTGCAGCAAACCCCGTGGGACTACGAGGCGGTCAATAATCTGCTTGATCTTGGTGACTTCATCCAGGCCGAAGGCGGGCCCGGTCTGAACGGCTCGCTGCTCGACGCCGGCCTCGTCGACGAGC
>JBBSIK010000178.1:0-6364 GCA_038232115.1 Chloroflexia bacterium | reverse complement strand
GCTGCGGGATGGCTGGCTCATTTGGATACGAGGCCGAGCACTACACTATCTCTCAAGCCATCGGAGAGCGGGCGCTACTGCCGGCTGTGCGAGCGTTGGACCAGGATGTGCGGGTGGTGGCGATGGGCACGAGTTGCCGTCAGCAGATCGCACATGGGACCCACCGGCAAGCCCGCCACCTGGTAGAGGCTCTGGCAGAGGCTCTCGACAGATAGGACAGAGAGGCTGCAATAGCCTCTCTGTTGCTCGGTCCTTACATCCTGGGCGACTGCACCAACTTTAGTGTGTACGCAAGAAGTGAGAGTTCGATGATTACGCAGGAAGGGCTAGCGAAAGGCACCTCCTAATGCCCCGGCAAGAGCGATCCGAGTAGAGACTTTGCTCGCTTGCCCACTCCCGTGTTGAGAGCGCCAGGTAGTGGCTGACGAACCACATGCACGAGGCCCTTGCGCTCCAGCACCTTGTAGTCGGTGGCGCCATCTTTCTGGCGATGAAAGCGGATTGTCACACGCGACTCGCCCACGTATAGATCGCGGATCGTGAGGTCGGGCAACCACTCCGGCAGTTCAGGGTCGAGCATCACCAGCTTGAGCGGCGCGTATGTCCAAAGGCCCAGCATAGCCTGTATCAGCCAGGCAATTGCACTTGCCGACCAGCCCTGGGGCGCGCATGCATCAGGGTAGATGCCGGGGTGGGGGTGCTTATGGTCGCGTGGGTGGCCGCCTAACGTTTCGGGCAGGCGATGGTGCTCGAACAGGGCCGCTGAGTCGAAGATGCCTTTTGCCACGGCATTGCACTGCTTCGAGAAGCCGAAACGCTTCATGCCGAGCGCGAAGGTGGCGTTCTCCACAGGCCAGACGGAACCCAGGTGATACTTTATCGGGTTGTAGGCGGGGTTGCGCGACGAGAGCGTTCTGATGCCCCACCCGCTGAACATATCAGGCGCCATGAGGCGGTTCACCACGTTGCGTGCGTACTTCGCGTCGAGTATGCCGGTGGTCAGGCAGTGCCCCGCATTGGAGGCGATAGAAGTCACCTGCCTCTTATCGGCGTCCAGGGCAAAGGCGATAAACTTCTCCTTTGGCATCCAGAACTTGTCATTGAACCGCTTTTTCAACTCCCCAGCCTGCCGAAACAGGTCGAACGCACGCGACGGCTCGCCCATAGATAGAAACACCTCGGCCATGAGCAGTTTGGCGGCGTACCAGTAGCCCTGCACCTCGCATGTTGCGATAGGCGGTTCAGCAATGCCGCCGTCGGCGTAGCGCACAGGATCGCTAGAGTCCTTCCACCCCTGGTGCGTTTGACCTTTTGGAGAGCGTGTTTTATATTCGAGAAAGCCGTCGCCGTCTATGTCAGCCCTCGTATCGAGCCAATCGAGCACGCGCTTTGCGGGCTCAAGGAAGCTGCGCGTCACCTCCTTGTTGCCCGTCACGATGTGATAGCCACCCAGAAGCACCAGGAAGGCGCTTGGAGCGGCATAGTCACCGTAGTCGTGCAGCCAAGGAGTGATGCCCAGCAGCGCGAGGGGGTCATCATGCACCTGTTGCGGCAAACGGCCCGGTTGCTCATCGTAGAAATCGTCGTCCCTGGTGCCGATATACCGGGACAGGAGGCGCAAGGTGCCTTCGGCCATACGAGGTGAAAAGAGCATCGCCTGGCCCGCTATCGTGAGCGCGTCTCGCCCAAACAGCGTGTCGTACAGAGGCTCGCCGGCCATTGGCACGAACAATTCGGGTTCCGTCTCGTCGGGCATCATGGGTCCAATGGCAAGCCCCGCCAGGTCAGCCACCGAGCGGTCCCAGGCCTGCTGCACGTCTGAGTTCGTAGTCTCTATGCGACACGAGCCGACAAGCCACTCTTCTCGCTGCCGGTCGGCCTCTGTCTCCATCGAACCGAACGCATCACAGCCATGCGTGGGAGGCTGGCGCTGACCGTTTACTATAGAGGCCATATTCAGGCAGAAATGGTGCGACTTCTGCGGCGCAAGCTCCAGGTGAGCATGTACTTTGCCGTCGTCATAACGTAGCTCCGCACCCCTGGCGAGAAACTCGATGTAGGCATCCCTGCGCAGTTGCGGGTGGAGATAGCTGAAGTAAAGCGTGCCACCCTCGTCCCAATCTTCCCAGCGCGTTTCAATAGGAGCAGTCTGCTGCCGCTTGCCTGTGCGCGCCTCGATGATGTCCGCGAAATCGGCGTCGAGTTCCCAGGCCAGTTCCAGGCAAGCCGGTGTGGTGCCATGGTTGGTGATTTCGATGTCTTCGTGCAGGCCACTCCCACAAAAGCGAGCCACGCGCACCAGTACCTGCCTGTCTACCTCGTGCAGCGGCAGGCCCATCTGGTCACGCTGCTCGCCATCGCCCGCATTGGGAGGGCACACATAGTAGGCAAGTGATGAAAAAGGGTCAACCGCGCTGATCGTATCGAGACGAGGCAGTTCGCCGTTGACGAGCAGCCGGTACCGCGACATCACCCGCATGTCCTGGCAATAGAGGCCCTCGAGCCCCTCGCTGGCACAACCTTTGCGGTCGGTCACAAAAAGAGACCGCTCATGATAGATATAGAACAGGTCGGGAAACACGCGCAACAGGATTTCGTTAGTCATACATATATTCCGTAATTGGGCGCTCTTTGGATTAAAATGCAGACCCGCACGGGGAGCTGCGACCAACAGCAAACAAAAAGCAGGCTTCGTGCCTGCGTTCTCAATACTTTTAAAGCACGGTGGTCGGTACGATTATCGCCCAAGCCGCCCTCGATTGGCCGACAATACATCATAAGCCACATTACGGCTTACGTGTAGCGACTGCCACTCTCGCCATGATGTATCCCCGTCCATCTGCTGGAGGCGAGACGCCATGCTCTGAGCTAGCTCGTCGCGCTCAGGGCCTTTCACGAAGTCAAGAGCAGGTAGCAGAGTGGGCATGGCGTCTTCGGACAGGCCGTTGAGGTAGTGGACATCCAGGACGCCGGAGGTGCGATAGCGGTCGAGGTTTTCGCGGGCGATAGTGGCGTCAGGATTGGCAAGATTTACGGTGACGAGAAAGCCGAGTATCGCTACAAAGCCGCCTATCGCAAAATACCGGGGCCGCAGCCATAGCACTATACCCAGCCAGACAAGCGCCACCGCCAGCCACCCCTCAAATATTTGCACGTACAGTCGCAACTCGGTATAGCCGTAAGCCCCCTCATAAAGGGACATGCGCCAGTATGCGGAAGCCAGCAACACCAGCACCAACCCTAGCATGAGGGTCCCCAACAGGTTGAAGGAAAGACGCTGCCGGGCCGTATCTCGCCGGGCCAGGTGGTGCAATCCCAGGATGAGGCCCAACGTCAGCACCGACACGGCGATCAACTCGAAGAAGCCACGGCGAGCATAGTCGGCGTAGGTGTAGCCTGCCGCGCTGATGTTGCTCCCACCTCCAAACAGGTACGCGAACTGGACCAACCCGAACGCCATGAACAGGCCATTTACCAGCACCAGTAGAGTAGTCACCTCTACAAAGCCGATGTGCAAGTAACGAGGTATCGTGCCCAGCGGCCCGTCCCACGCTTCGTCATCACTCAGGCGCGCACTCTGCCTCCGACCCACGGCGAACGCCAACCCACCCGCCAATACCCAACCTACGAATAAGGCGACCACAATCTGCCAGAAGAGGTCGTCAATGTCGGGCAGCAAGTTGAGGCTCAGGATAGCCGCCAGAAAGTTAGCGAACACGAGATCGGCTGACGCGAGCAGCGCCGCGAACACGATCAATACAGGCAGCGCCAGCAACACTCCGCGCAGCACAGGAAGCAACCGGCTCCGGCTCGCACCTCCCGCGCGCCTGCCATGCAGACTCTTGAGTAGCAGCGGAACGGGCAAAATCAGCGCGTGCAGACTCGACAGAGTAAAAGCAAGAGCATACCCGATCACCCCCAACCGCATGAGACGCCCCGCCGAGAAAAAGTATGCCAGCAATCCGAGCAGACCCAGGATGGCGCACACGTTGAGAAAGGTAACGAATGGATTGGCCCGCACGAATACCATCGCCGCGAAGAAGAAGATCGGCACCAGCACCCATAGGTTGCGACCCGTGGGCCGCACGTCCTCCAGGCGGCTGACCCAGAAGAGCACTCCCACTACGGCCACTACGAACAGCAGCACCGAAACGCCCAGCATCTTACCATAGAACAGCACGTCGAAGACCATGCCGAGCGCCAGACCGCATAACAGCACACGAGACGGGGAGATAAGGGTCGGAAGTGTGACGAGAGGAGCCGCTTTAGTGGCACTGGGGATGTATGTCTCGCTGCCGGCAACCACACGGTCTGTTATCAAGGCTGTAAGCTCCAGTCGCATCATTATAGCCACGATAGTCACGCCAGATTATATACATGCCATTCTAGCACGGATATAACCCGGCTGCGACACTCTGAGGCCGCACAGCTATGCACTCAGGTGCTTGACACATAGTGGCGCAGTGGCGCAGAGAGTCCCCTGCCGGAAGTTTTGCCTTACTCAGTTAGAGTTTCCTGAGTCGCATGTGCAGAATAGAAAATGTGCCCCGCGTATAGCCCGCACACACGTGCTTGACACCACCTGCCACCTCTGATACTCTCGAAGTGGACGGCCAATGGAAATGAAAGTGATGAGGACTGAGGGCTGAGGACTGAGTAGTTAGGAATCAGAAGCTAACCGTTAGACAAGAACCCCTTCCTAGTCTTTGCGCGTTCTTTGCGTTCTTCGCGTCTTTGCGTTTTCGTTTCTTAATCGTACATCGTCCACAGAACAAGCCACATGTGAGAAAAGAGACATGTTACAACTGATGCTGGTTGAGGACAACGAGAGGTTGCGTACCGCCCTCACTGAGGGGCTGAACACCACCGGGGCTGTGCGTGTTGTGCAGGACTTCGAGAGCGGCGAAGAGGCCATAGCCTGCTGCCTAAAGAGCAAGCCGGACGTTATATTGATGGACGTGCAGCTCGCGGGGGTCAAGAACGGCATAGAGACAGCGGTGGCTATACGACGCGAGTTCCCCAGGCTGCCGGTTGTTTTCTATTCGATACAGGACGACGAAGGCTATTACCGCGACTTCCGCCGCTCCGGCATCCTCAGCCACTATGCCTATGTGCGCAAGTCGAACTACCTCCTGCCACAGATGATTTTACCGCTACTACGGGACGCCGTGGCTGGGCACAGCTTCATAGACCCTGAGATCGAATCTCGCGTGCAAGAGGTGCGGCACAAAGACGAGCAATCGCCCATGTCGCTGCTCGAACCAAACGAGCAGGCAGTGGCGCATATGCTCGCTCAAGGGCTTACTAACGAGCAGATAGCCGAGCGGATGGGCTTCCGCGACAAACGAACGATCAGCCGCACCAACGGCCAGATATATTGCGCGTGGGGCCTCAACATGAACAACACCGACGAAAAAGTGGCACGCACCCGCGCCTCGATAATAGTGCGCGCCGGTCGCCTCCTCGCCTGGGAGGACAACGGCACACCACTTGCGATGAACGAGCGTGGCGAATGGGTGGAGTGGAAGGAATAGTGCGTATTGCGTATTGCGTATTGCGTACTCGCCTCGCACAGCAACAACCCACGTACTAAGGGATGCTCTTTAGAAAGACGCAATACGCAATACCTAATATGCCCGGAGCCTAGCGATTTGCTCGATAACCTGCTGAACGGTTCCGCGCTGCTGGCATGGGCCGCCATGTCGGTGTCGCTATTCAATACGGTGCTCTTGCTGTGGCTGGGCCTTACCGTGCTGCTTAACGCCGAGCGACGAAAGTGGGGCATATGGGTGGCGGGGGGCGGGCTGTTGAGCGCGGCGGCCTTTTTCGTCAGCCACTCGGCCATGCTGGGGCAGGGGCTTACCTACGTAAGCTGGGGCATGGACCTCTGGTGGCACGTGGGTTGGCTGCCGGTGCTGGCCCTGCCGTTCGCCTGGTATGCAGTCATGCTCTGGTACGCGGGCTACTGGGACGACCCGCACTCGGCGCTGAGACGACGGCAGCGGGCCTGGCTGGCTATAGTGGGGTTGCTGGCGCTTGGCCTGGCCGCTTTCCTGACCTTCGCCAACCCCCTTCCCTCCTACTGGCAGGTGGCGCAGCGTGACCTCTCAAGCCCCTTTACCGTCGAGGGCGTGCCCGTGCTCATGCTGGCCTTCCCTCTCTACATGGTGCTGTGCATCGTCCTATCGCTCGACGCGCTGAGGCGACCCGAACCCTCGGCGCGCGTCATGGGCGACATCGCAAGGCACCGCGCCCGGCCCTGGCTGGTAGCGACTTCTGGAGTGCTGCTATTGGTCAGTTTGATTGTCATATGGGCGATGGTGTGGATAGTCATAAACATGCGCCAGAACGCCGACGCCCTTCT
>JBBSIK010000177.1:0-6419 GCA_038232115.1 Chloroflexia bacterium | reverse complement strand
GTTATACCTGATGTCACTCGCTCCGGCAGGTGCTCCTGTATAGATGCTCAGGAGCCTCCTCAGGATAGCGCGCGCAGCAATGAAGTGCCTCCTATCGCATGCGTGGGCATACCTGTTTGCGAGGATTATTTCGCCACGCGAAAGTGTTTCTTCTGGCGAGTCGTGAGCGGTCGCGTCAAGATTTGCGAGCCAAATGTGTACTTCTTGCTCATGTACAGTTAGTGCCGCCGGTGGAGCGTGCCATAAATGGTTAGTCAATCAACGCCTCCGCGTGAGAGGATAAGCACAGCCGCTTGGGGTCCTTCTGTTCTAAATCTGTTTACCTTCCTCCCTGTGTAACCGGCTGAGGCACTCCTCGATTATGCTCGCCACTGTTTGGACGTTTGGCTCACCTAGCATTACATGGTGGCTCCCCGGTATAGGATAGAGTTCCAAGCCACCGCCCGCAAGGTGCGTCCATGCCAGGCGATGGTCAAATGGCGGTGCGCCTGCGCGATCTGTGGCATAGAAATACACTAAGCATCCGGCGTATATGGCTGGCCGGTAGTGAGTGATCGCTGACTGGCTAGCTTGCAGCATCCTGTTATGGCGAACTTCTAGTTCCATTGTTTTATGGGGGTCTGCCTGGCTGGTGGCCCATGAGCGTCGGGCAGCCTCGCCAAGCAACTGCTCTCTAAGCGTCTTCCCTCTTACGCGGACGTAAGTCAGCTTTCCGCGTGCGGGCAGCGCCATCAACTGGGCAAAGTGACTGCTGGCAGCACGGCGTTGCCGGTTGAAGTGATAGCTAGCTCGGAGTTGTTGTAGTCTGATATACCGTCGCACGTAGGTCCTCAACTGAAGTTTTGATGGCTGGTACGGCAGCCACGTATCAAACAGGGCCAGCAGCGCCACTTTCTCTCCACCGGCGCACAGTTGTCGCGCTGCCTCGAATGCAACTAACCCGGCAAATGAAGCTCCCGCCAGGTGGTAAGGTCCGTGAGGCTGTAACTTCCGAATCTCCTTAACGCAATGAGCCGCCATTCCGCCTACACTCGTCGCCGGTAGTTCATTATCTATCAAGCCCTGACCCTGCACCGCGTATACGGGCTGCTCAGGGCCAAGGTGACGCGCTAGAGGCAAGTAGTCGCTGACCCCGCCGAGAAAGTTGTGCATGCAGTAGAGCGGTAAACGCGGCTGGCCGGTCTTGAGGCGTACAAGGGATGAGGGTAGTAGTTGGGGGTCCTGGTCTGCGGCGCACTGCCGGTCTATATAGGCCGAAAGTTCGGCAATGGTTGGCATCTCGAAAACCTGGACGAGGGGCAGTTCTAATCCAAACAGATCCGCTATGCGCGCCGACAGGCGAGCGACGAGTAAAGAGTGTCCTCCAAGCACGAAAAAATCGTCATGGATGCCTATCTCCACCCTGCCGAATAGATCGCGCCAGAAGGCCAGCAGAGATTCCTCCGTCCGGCTTAGAGGCCGTTCTTCCATATAATTCTCCTCGCGCTACCTTCCGTTTTCACAACGAACCGGACGAAGACAGGCCTTTCTGCGTTCGCCGCTTATTCTCCTCTACTTTCGCTCTATGTCTGTTCTGCTACGGTACATGCGAGTAGCCTTACCGCTCCAGTTCTGCCTTGAATTGCTCGGTGAGCAAGAGCCGTCTGACTTTGCCGAGCGAGGTCTTCGGAATTTCACTCACGAAGACGAAGCGGCTGGGTACTTTGTACATCGCTAACCTGCTTGCCGCGAAGCTGCGTAACTCGCGCTCTGTGATGTCCTGGTCTGTAACAACAACTGCTGCGGCAACGTCTTCGCCAAGGGACGAGTGTGGGAAGCCGAACGTTGCGGCCTCGGCCACTGCCGGGTGTTGGACAAGAACAGCATCCACATCCAGCGGAGAGACCTTGCTACCCCCTCGGTTGATCATTTCTTTCACTCGCCCCGTCAGATACAGGTATCCACCGGTATCCAGGCAGCCTGTGTCCCCGGTGCGGAACCAACCGTTCTGGAAGGTCTCGGCGTTCGCTTCGGGGTTATTCTCATAGCCACTGAACATGAGAGGAGAGTACACGAGTATCTCACCCGTCTCGCCCACCGGCACCGGTGCGGCGTCCTCGTCTACTATCTTAACCTGGCAGAAAGGCAGTGGTTGCCCCACAAATCCGGGCCTATTAGGTGAACTACCCGCGCTGAGTGTAGTGCTGGCAATCGTGTTCATTTCGGTCATACCATACAGAATTTGAACAGAAATATGAAAGATGCGCTGTACCTCCTGTAGCAAGGACTCGGACAGCGTCGCTGAAACTACAATGATTTTCTTGAGGGCAAGCTGCCTAAGATGCTCTTCATGAAAAGACGCTTCACTGACCAGGGTCCGAAGCATGGCAGGCACGACAAGCAAGCTCGCGGTGCGCTGAAGGGCCAGGTAACGGTAAACCTGGTTCACATTAGAGGCGAGAATACAGCCGAATCCTACCCTCCCGGCGATTGATCGCAGCAATGGGCTGAAGCCGCTCGCGTGATACAGAGGCAGTACGCTGAACACGGCATACGATATGCCGATCAAATGAAATAAAACATGCCCGAAATAGCCTACCAGAGCCATGTCTCGCTGTGTCCGCGGAACCAACTTGGGCAAGCTGGTGGTGCCTGAAGTAGGCAAGACGACCGCAGTGTCACCGGGCTGCGCGAACTGGGCAGGCTGGTTGGGGAAATCGCCGGTGCTTATAATGTCGAAGGCTCCCACGGGGCCATGTGTGGAATAGACCAGTTCGATGACTGGAATACCCAAGCGCGCCGCTCCTTCGCGGGCGTTCGATGGCATGTTCTGCTGGACCAGTACGGCGTCGGCGCGGGCATGCCGTAAGTATCGCTCGTATTCATCAGCAGGTAAGCTTGGGCTAACGGGAATGATGGTCATCCCTGCCATCACGCTTATATAAGCGGCTGCTGCTTCTGCTGTAGTGGGTAGCGCAATCGCTACGCGGCCACCACGTGCGTAACCCAATCCGTTCAGCGTTCTTACCGTCTTTTCAGCCAGCTTTAGCAAGCCCTGGTAGGTCAAACTGGTGCGATCTGGTTCTAAAATAGCCGGTTGGTCGGGGGCTTCTGCAGCGGCTTGTTGCAGGAGTTCAATCAGGCTGAACTTGAGGTCTCCGAAAGTGGACTTCAGTGACGCCAACAGTGACAACTCCATCTGCTCCATTTCTGGCATGGCGTTCTGTCTCCTCGGTTCTGCTCACTAACTAAGGATAGCCGGAGATGTGACCCAGTTTGCCCATCAGGGTAGCCAAGGGTAGAGTATCTATGCCGATTATAGCACAGGGCAATTGGCAGTCTGGTCACAATGTTATCTTGCGCCGCTACTCGCCAGCCTCACTAGGAGCCACTCTAAATACTCACCTGCCCAGGTAAGTGTTCAGATTAAGGGCATGGAACCGCAGAGGCGCAGAGGAAAAACAACATATATTCTCTACGCCTCTGCGTCTGTGCGGCTCAATTTTGCCTGGACATGCAACATCTCGACCCCTATTCTGAACGCTTACAGGATTAGAGCGGCTTGACCTGGTCTCTCATTCTGTGTTAGGCTCTATTTAACAACCGAAGGGTAGCTAGGGTTCCGCCGCATTGTTGGGTCTGGACCGAGCGCTACATAGCCCTCATGGGCAGGCACCTCGAGAAAGAAAAGGTCAGAGGGGATAGGTTGATGCGTACCTGCGCGTCCCTATCCACATCCTTTTATGCTTTTTGGAGGTGCTTTTTGGTTAACAATCGCTCGCCCCACATGGCCGCCGTGTTGCAGGCCCTGTTGGTCACGTTCCTCTGGGCTACCTCGTGGGTGCTCATCAAGATCGGGTTGCAGGATATACCGGCGCTCACTTTTGCCGGGCTGCGCTATATGCTGGCGTTTCTGTGTTTGCTGCCTTTCGGTCTGCGTTCGGGCCACCTGACAGCGTTGCGCGCTCTGCCCCTGCGCGATTGGCTGCGGCTCGTGATGCTTGGCCTCCTCTATATCGCCGTCACGCAGGGTGCTCAATTCCTCGGCCTCTCTTATCTACCTGCCATTACGGTCAGCCTGCTGCTTAATCTCACGCCTGTGGTTGTGGCCCTACTCGGTATACTCGTTCTCTCCGAAAAGCCCACCCATAGACAATGGTCGGGTGTGGGCCTGTACATCGCGGGGATCTTTGTCTACTTCTTTCCGGTTGACATAGTTGCCAGAGAGGTGGTAGGTATCGCCATCGTAGTGATCGGTGTGCTTGCCAATTCGGTGTCGTCGGTGCTGGGCAGACAGATCAACCGTGAGAAGTCCCTTCACCCGATCACAGTGACGATAGTGTCTATGGGCGTGGGATCGGTGGCGCTGCTGGCGATAGGTATTCCCTCCCAGGGCTTGCCCACCCTCAGCCTCACAAACTGGGCGTTCATAGGCTGGCTGGCCGTGGTGAATACTGCCTTCGCCTTCCCATTATGGAACCACACGCTACGCACTCTCTCAGCCGTCGAGTCGAGCATCATCAATAGCACAATGCTGGTGCAGATTGCCCTGCTTGTGTGGCTCTTTCTGGGCGAAAGGCTGACGATGCAGAAGGTAGGAGGGATGGCTCTCGTCGGAGCGGGCGCGCTAGTGGTGCAACTCCGCAGGCGGAGACCGTCACCGAGGGTAGCTCTCAGTTTATGCGCTGAAGACTCGAAACGCGCCAACGTTTCAGAGTAAGCACACTTTTACGTCGGACGAAACCGTATCATGTTCCGCCGGTGATAGCTGGTATAGTAACTGTATGCACGAAAAGCACGAGATAGAGCAATACTTCTTCGATGCCTCGACATTAGACCATCTTGCCGGATTCGCCTCGCACTTCCCTAATCCCTGTTGCCTCTGCACGCCGTCGCTTGGCGCGGAGTTGGAGCGGCGCAAAGTGGCTGCCACCACGCTTGATGTAGACACCCGCTTCTCCTCGCTGGAAGGCTTCCAACTCTACGACCTGGAAAAGCCTGTGCCTTTAGGTACAAAGTTTGGCATCATTATATGCGACCCGCCGTTTCTCAGCATTTCACTACCGCAGCTGTTTGAAGTCATCAGCCTGTTGAGCCTGAGCAATTATAGTCAGCCGTTACTCATTAACTATCTCGCCTCTCGCGCTACCGCGATCACCCACACCTTTGCCCCGTTTGCCCTGCGTCCCACTGGATACAAGCCCGGCTACAGCACGATCCAAAACATGGGCCGCAACACGATGGAGTTCTTCGGCAATGTGGGGCCGGAACACACATTGCGCCCGACACCATTGGTGATAGGGTAGTTGTAGATTGTAACGCAATGCGGACGCTACCCGCCGGTCGCCTTATGCTGATCGGTAACTCTCCTGGCCTCCCAGCCTCTATAGCCCCAAATAATCATCAACAGAAGACCTAGGCCTAATGTGTAGCTGCCCAGCACGTCGCTGGCCCAGTGCTGGCCCATCCATATACGCGAGGGACCCACCAGCAGCACGAGCGCACCGCAGAGCACCAGCAGTGCGGTACGTAGCGGCCCATGCTTCATGAGAGTAAAAGCCAGGTAGAAGCTAAAGCCAAAGAAAAGCACATACTGACAGACGTGCCCGCTGGGGAAGCTGTAGGTTTTTATATCGCCTATAACGTGCACCAGGTCAGCGGTTGGCCGTGTCCGATGTACAAGCAGTTTTACCAGATTGCATGCAGATTCCGCTACCGTGGCGAGCGCCAGAAATACCGCCTCCACCAGCCGCCTGAACAGCAGCGCTACCCCTACAATAACTATCACGGGCCAGATGAAGTTCTGCGGCGAGAAACCGATCCAACTCACCGCCTCAAGCAGCGTACCTGCCGGCGACCATGTGATCTCCTGCACTTCCCGCGTGATAGGCACATCCAGGGTCAGCGGACTGAGGAAGAGCACCATCGCGGTGATCAGGCCGAATAACGCAAGCATCGCAAAGGCGAAGGCTACCAGGGCGCGCCCACGTATGAGCGATCTGCCGTGCCTGCGCGTCTCCTGCCTCTGTTCGGCTGGTGTTTGTGTTGCTATACCGGGGCTATCAGGGATAGGGTCTCTAATTTCCATAATTGTCCTAAATTGCCATTCAAGAGAACGATATGCGGCTGTAGAGGCTTGATCCTTTGCGGTCAGATATTTGTGCTTGCTCCCCCGCTTCCGAACGGAGTGAGGAACGCCAAGGCTGATCTTACACTTTGTTTATGATATATCTACAGGAGACCGGAACTGCGTAAGACCTCTCTATCTGCTCGTCTAACTGACGCCGCGTACCCGCCACAGGCTGTAGACCAGTAGAACCACTATGGCCAGCGGCAAGAGCACAGCGCCATAAGTGCTCACCGCCGTGCCTCCGTAGCGCACCCCCAGGTAGACAACGACCAGGCCGAGCACCACGCCCGCTGCCACCTCCCATGCATCG
>JBBSIK010000176.1:0-6421 GCA_038232115.1 Chloroflexia bacterium | reverse complement strand
CGGTTGTGGTGCAGCGGGCGGGCGATGCCTACTCTCGACTGGTCGTGCGACTGTTGGAGTGCCTGGAAAGCTGCCGCATATGCGAGCAGGCTCTTGACGATCTGCCGGCGGGTCCCGTGAAGTCGCGCAGCAGCATGGAATTTGGCCTCGGCAGCGGAGGCAGTGGCATAGGCCGGGCGGAAGGGCCAAGGGGCGAGGTGTTTTGCTGGGTGCAGGGCAACACCGATGGTATCACAGGCCTGCACCTGAGCGCGGCGTCTTCCCCCCTGCTCGGCGTGCTGCCCGGCTTGCTGGTGGGCATACAGGTGGACGATCTATCGCTGCTGCTCCTGTCGCTCGACCTCTGTCTGGCGTGCGCGGAGCGATAGGGTTTGTAGATGCGAATTACGAATTACGAATTGGTTGAGCTAATTCATAATTGACTCACGATCATGCTTTCTTCCTTACTGATCTTAGTTCTTACGGCTTTATACTGCGCCTTGACGGGCATGGTTCCCCGACTCGCGGGGCTGGCACGCTGGCCTGCGGTCATAGGGGTGGGCGCCGCCCTGGCTGTGTCGCTGTGGCGTGAGGGATTGCCTGCGGGTGGCATGGCGAGCGTGACTGTGGCCTGGCCGATCTGGCTACTGTGGTTAGGCGATCCGGTGTACATTAGCGATAGCCTGTCGGTGGGGCTGGGTGCCTGGTGCCTCGTACTGGGGCTGTTGGCCTTATTGATGGTAGGCAGTGGCGTTCGTGCTCCTCTACAGCTTGCGAATGCCGTCGCCATAACGGCTACCCTCTACAGCCTGGCACATACAGACCACTTGCTCGCATATGCCGGGCAGCTTTTCCTATTGACGGCTCTCATCCTTGCCTCTCAGGGGAGGTTCGATTACAGCCGCAGCATGGTAGGGCTTGGTATAGGCGCGGTGCTGCTACTTGGCGCAGTGCTGCTCATGGGGCGTACAATGGGCGGCGTGTACAGCCTGAGCGGGCTTTCGCTCTCGGCCCTCTCCGTATGGCCGCTGGCGTTGCTATCAGGATTCGCTCTGTTATGGCTCGGCATGCCTCCCGCCACCGGGTGGAGTGCCCGTTTCCACGGAGGCGACAACGCTCTGGCCGCATTGATACAGGCAACGGCTATTGGTCTTCCGGTCTTCACGCTGCTGCTGCGATTACAGGGGCTGGTGAGCGCACAGGCCCTGGCAGGCACGGTGCCAGAAGGATGGTCGGCGTTTATGAGCGGCCTCTCCTGGCTGGGGGCTGCGGGCGCACTCGTAACTAGCGCCGGCCTCCTTGTGTGGGCCGGGAGCAGCCGGTGGACAGGTCTCCTCACGGCCTTTGCGATGAGCCTGGCGTTGTGGGCTCTCTGCCAGGACAATCCACTGGGCCGCCTCTCGGGCCTGGCTATTTTGCTGGCCTATAGCGCGGGCCGCATGATGGTGGAATTATCGCGGGTTCCTTCGTCGCTGCCGGACCGTGCAGCCCGGGCCGTTGCCGTGGCTTCACTGGCTGCCGCGCCTATTAGCCCCATGTTCGTGGGCGTGTGGCTGCTGGCCTCGCTGCTTTCCGGCGCACACCACCCCGGCACGGGGGTCTTGCTGGCCGGTGCGGTTATACTGGCAGCCTGTGGGGTTGTGCTGCATTATGCGGGAACTGCCCAGCCCAGACCTGATACCGCACCGTTCGCGCCGTCGCCGCTCTCGTGGGTCAATCTGGCGTTGGGTGCAGCGCTGGCGCTCGGTGGGGCAGCGCCGGGGTTGTGGGTGCCTTATGTGGCGCGTATGGCCGAAGCAGGCGGGGGCACAGCGCCCGTGGACCTACCCTGGGAGGGCCTGAGTGCGTCCGGTGTTTTCGTGCCGGTGCTGCTGCTCGCCATAAGCGGCATTGTGCTGGCGGGGCTAGGCTGGCTGGTGGCTGCGTGGGCGCGGTCGGGCGCGAACACGGGGGGTGTGCTGCTACCTACGGGCCTGGATCGCATAGAGAAGGCCTTCCCAGGTGTTGCCTACACCGGAAGCAGCACCTGGGAGGGTGCTGCTCGCACACTGCTGGGGAACCCACCGGTTGCTGTCTGGTGGCTTTCGCTTACTTGGCTGGAGGGTGGTATGTGGGGCTTCGGCGCGCTATTTGGACGCTTGGGCACTCGCTTCGGCGGCTTGATTGGACGCTTGGAAGGCCGCTTCTACCTACCCCTCGCGCTCATACTTGCCCTGGTCGCCCTGCTGGTGGCTGCGCGCTAGGGGTTAGGGGTTAGTAGGAGACGGAAACGCAAGGACGCAAAGGATGCTCTAAGATTAAGAAGGGGTTCTCACTAATAACTGATAACTGTTCGGTACTTTCAACTTGGAACTTTCAACTTTCACGCTAATCCTGGTCGCACTCGGCGGCTTGTCGCTCCTGGTGTTGCGCGATCCACGCGCTGTGCTGGTGGGCTTCGGGGTGCAGTGGTTCGGCCTCATATTGAGCTTCATGCCAGCCAACATCGTGACCGGGAGCAATCTGTTCCGCGCTGTAGCGACCGAGGCCCTCACTGCGGTGATATGCCTGGCTGTGCTCGCCATGACGCTGCGTAACTTGCAAGCGTTGAAGCTCTCCCGGCTGCCGGGTCTATCCGACGAACGTCGCCGCGTTCTGCAGCGCGCAGAGAGTGCCGCTCAGTACGCTCCATCTTCCATGAGCCGGGAACGCCTTATTGACGACGCATGGCTATGGGCCGTGGGTCTGGTGGCAGGTATTGCAGGGTATGGGCTGGCGCGCATATACCCGCTGGGCGCTCCGGAGAGCGGAATGCTGGCCTTCTACTGGGCGCTTCTCGCAGCAGCGATGACCCTGGTCGTTCATGGCACGCGCGACGGTGTGAAGATGGCGGCTGCCTTGCTTGCCCTGCTCAATGCGACGGCGCTTGCTTTGCATCTACTCAGTCTGTCTGCTCCCGGCTCTATGTCGCTCGGCTTGATGGCGATAGTGAGGATCGGCCTGTGCGTGGGGCTGGCCTACTGCTGGATGCTGCTGAAAGTGACCTTCTCAAGCACTAATCTCGACCTGGGGCCGCTCTTCGATGGCCGGGATGGGCGCTGGGCAACAGAAACGGCCCTTGCGGTGAGCGGCCAACTACCCACAGACGAAGAGCGGCAGGAGGAGGCAGCCACACAGGCGGACCCAGAGGGAGGGGCCGCTGCCGGTGGGTGATACTCGACTGGTGTGGGCGATATTTGCTCCCTGGATTGCTGCTTCACTCGCAGTGTTGTGCTTGCAGGGTGCGCAGCGGGTACGCGGCAGCGTAGGCCGGTGGCTCAATATAGCCGCGCTTGCTGTGCTGTGCGGAGGGTTGTTGGTGGAGGGGCCGCTCCTCGTGTCGGCAACGGGCGATGCGGCTCTGCTGGGACTGAGGCTCGTGGCGCCGCCGGTCTCCAGGGTGGGGCTTCTCGCAGCTAATGCGTCGCTGTTGTGCGCTATCTTCATCGTCTGGGCAGGCAGTCGTGAAGATAGCGCGCCGGCTTTTCGCTCTTCGTGGGCCGCCGTGGGCGCATGCCTGGTATCTGGGCTGCTGGCTGCTTCGTTGTTGGTGGCGGAGCCGCTGGTGCAGGTGCTATGCCTGTTTGCGGCGGCTATAGCTATATCGGGAGTTGCCATGCTGCAAGTTCCACTCTCCTATGTAGATGATGATAATTCGCGCACTCTACTGGCGTTACGCACGTCTGCCGCGCTCAAATACCTGGCAATATCGGCCCTGGGCACCGGGCTGCTGGTTATAGGCACTCTCATCGTGCTACGTTACGGGTTGAGCCTTGAGGACCGAGGGCTGCTGCAAATAGGTCTGGCAGTTCTGTCGGTGGGCCTTGTGATGCGGTCCGGCGCAATGCCTTTCTCTGCGGCCTTTCCAGATATGGTACGCGCAGCCCCGGGCGTCGCGGTGATTGCGCTTGGAGCGGGTGTACCTGCCACGATCACATTGGGCCTGATGCTCCTGTCGCCTGTTGACTTCAACAGCGCGCATGCGTCCTCTCTAGCCTGGCTTGGGGCTGTGGGTGCCCTCCTCGCTGGCCTGCGCGCCCTTTATGCCAGTCAGCAGATCCGTGGTGCCCAATCTGATAGCCGGCACCACATTCTGGTGGCGATGAGCGTGGCTTTGTCGCTCGGCTGGGCGCTCTTCGGGGTGTTTTCGGGATCGCGCTTGGGCGCTACGGGTGCGTCCCTGCTTGCCGTGAATGCTGCCCTGGCAGTGCCTTTGCTCGTAGGGAGTGGCGCTTATCGTGCGACAAATATGCGGCTGTCGCTGCTCGGTACGGTCGTGGGCGCTCTGTCTTTGCTGGGCCTGCCGCCCCTGGGAGGCTTCGGAGGCACTCTAATGGTCGCTCAGGCGGCAGTTAATCTCAGTGGCGTGTGGCTGGCGGCACTGCTGCTTGGCTCTCTGCTGGTGGCTGGCGGCTGGCTTGGCTGGGCATCTCACGCCATGCCGGATGCTGTAATGCCTCAATCCAATCTACGCTCCATGCTTGCATCGCCCATCGCCTTATTAATATGCACTCTCATAGTTGCCCAACTCGCCCTTTTCTTCCTATCGGGCCACTGGACCAGTTGAAAGTAATAATCGCTAACAACTATGCTCCCTAACTCTGCCAGACACAAATCGCTATACGTTTACCACCTGCATATGGGCGGGGCTGATGCGGACGCCCTTGAATGGCGGTCGCTACAGGCTCCCCGCTTCTTTATAAGGCTCCGGCACATGGGTGTGCGCTTCGTGGGGTCTGCGGCGGATGCCGATGTTGTTGTGGCGACAGGACTGCTCACGGTCCGCAACATGGATAGCGTGTTGGAGCAATTGGCCGCGATGCCCTCTCCATCGGCGCTCGTTACAGCGGGTGATGCAGCGGCCAACGGGGGGATATGGGCCGGAGCCGACATGCCTGGCCTCGCGCCTTACCCCCTCAGCCACTACGCCGACGTCAGCCTGACTGTGCCGGGTAATCCTCCCACGCCCCAGGCCTTGCTTGCCGCCCTTGTCGCTGCCTCTCGACTCATCAACGGGCCTGGGGAGCAGCCTGCTGCGTGGCGCGATGAGAAAGAGTGCTGAATTTCCTCTAGCCTACTACCCATGTGGGTACTTACATTATCAGCACATAAGTTCTAAAATAAGAGTAGCCGGGACTATTGTCTCGGCTCTGATTGGCGCACTTGGAGAGGGGGTAGGCGATGTCGGGCAGGGCAGAGGTGACTTATGATGAGGCAGAGATCGAGCAGGCAGCTGTTGCGGCAAAGGCAGGGGATAGGGAAGCTCGCAATCTGCTATTTATGGAAAACTATGGCCTCATCTTGAGGTCGGGCAGGTCTGCCAGGCGCATTCTGGCGGCGTCACGCACTGATCGCGCCCTTCAACCGGACGATATAGACCAGCAGGCTTTCCTCGAGTTTTGCGCGCTCCTCGATGAGTGGCAGCCCGGCAATGTGCCGTTCCTGGCATACCTGGCGAAGCTGCTGCCCTGGCGGCTTCTCCATTATATGCGCCGCACGATGCACTACCGGTCCAGGGTACGTATGGTGCCGCTTATAATAGAGCAGGCGGGCCATGATGAGGGTGATAGCGAAGTAGACATCGAGGATGAAGCCGCACAACGCAATATAAGCCACATCGAGAGCAGTGACACCTGGAAGTACCACACCGATCCCCTGGAAGATGGCTTGCGCGAGGCTGTCAGGCTCCGCTACGAGCTGGGTCTCTCCAGCCGGGAAATCGCATCGATGCAGGGCCGCTCTCGCCGCACGATAGACCGCGAGCTTCGTGCCGCAATCTCTTCTATCAAGCGCAGCATAGCGGACAAGTGGGAGGACTGTTCGTAGGGGGTCAAGCTCTAGTCCCTAGCTCCTGATCCCCAGCCCCTCACGTAACCGTGGCCTCGCTGGTTGTAGCCCTGGGCGTGCTGGTACGACCGCGCATGAGGTCGGTGAGGACCTTACGTAGGCGCTCGCCGTTGAGATTGCTGACCAGGCGACCGTTGGCGGCTACGGAGATAACGCCGCGCTCCTCGCTCACCACCACGGCCACGGCGTCTGAGTACTCCGAGATGCCCAGGCCCGCCCTGTGTCGCGTGCCGAACTGCGAAGAATTCATCACGTTATCGGACAAGGGCAGCACGGCATGTGCCGCCACGATGCGTCCATTGCGGATGATGACTGCGCCGTCGTGGAGGGCCGTGTTGGGGTAGAAGATAGTGGCGAGTAGCTGGCGTGTTACGTCGGCGTCAAGCGGCACACCCCTGTCGGCGTAGTCTTGCAGGCCCGTCTGCCGCTCGATTACGATCAATGCGCCGTGCTTCTGACGGGCCAGCAGGGTGCATGCAGCCGCCACTTCCTCGATGGTTCTTTCTATCGCCGTGTTATTGACCAGGAAGCCCCTGTTGAGCCATGTGCCTGTCCGCCCTAGCTGTTCGAGGGCGCG
>JBBSIK010000175.1:0-6422 GCA_038232115.1 Chloroflexia bacterium | reverse complement strand
TTCGCTTTTGTATCATATCAGAGAGAAAATTACCAATGCGGCGATCCAGAAGGTCGGTTTCACACATGTCTGACGAAAGCTATACAACAGGTGCAGGTGCGAGACGCTATCGCCCAGGCAAGCGCGTGATGCAGCAGGGCGACGAGCAGCCGAGCGTCCTCACCAGAGACTTCCAGGGTGTGTCGGCGGCTTATGGTGACGCGCTTCTGTTTATCGGCTATGAAGTCGAAGGTAAGATCGAGATAGTGGTTTATCCACGCTACCGCTTTGCCTCCGACGATCGCGTGCAGGGCTACCTCGGCTATCTGTGGATCGAGCCGGGCACTCCATGGGAGATAATTCTGCCTCTGGTGAACTCTGTGCTTGATGCCGCGCAGACCAATTACAGGACGGCGGTGACGCTCAGATCGGCAGAACTGCGAGCGCAGGGTTCCAGGTTTGAGCAGGCCTATGATGCGGTGGCCGAGATATTTCGGGAGAGTTGGCACGGTTTCTCACTGAGGTTGCAGCGCGATGGGGAGATGAAAAAAGGGGGAGCTACCTTTATTGGGAGGCCACCCGATCCTGTACTTGTTGCGTGGCGTGGTGAGACTTACACTTTGCTCGTTTTCGAGACCGGCTCTATCTGCATGGTAACGGGCGATCAGCGCCACCGTTTCGAGACAGTTTAAATCATGCCATGAGGACGGGTTATCTCTGGTTAGCCTCGGCGCGCTGTTTCTGCAAATACTCGTGAACGGCTTGCTTGAGCGTACCCAGGGCTAGCGTCGCGCAGCGCGGGCGGCTCATCACGACCTCGCGCCCGAGTTCGTCTATGATGATCTCCTGCTGAAGGGCTTCTATGTCCTGGAGAGTGGAGCCTTCCATCCGCTCTGATACCAGTTCGGCGGCGGCCTGGCTGATCGTGCAGCCCTGCCCCTCGAACATTATCTGCTCCACTTTACCCTCAGGCGACACCTTCATGTGAATCGTGACTATGTCGCCACAGCCAGGATTGCCTCCAAGGATCGTAACGTCCGCGCCGGGCAACTCGCCCCGATGTTCGGGGTTCTCATACAGGTCGAGCAGGTTTTCTATAGCTATTTGTCTGTCCACGGCGTCTTTCCTTCTATATATGATCTTATATTGGTTGCCGGTGTTCTCGTTTTTGGATAGCCAACTGTAATTATACCCGAAACCAGGCGGCCATGCGGCAGCTACCCTTGCATAGCGTCTTCAGGCTCAAAGTCGCAGGACGCTCTCCTGAGCAAGCGTACCTGGGCACAAAGAAGCCGGACTGCTGATGCGCAGCCCGGCCCCTTTCGTATTGGCTCCGCGGCCAGGACTCGAACCTGGGACAATCCGATTAACAGTCGGACGCTCTACCAACTGAGCTACCGCGGAACGCTATGGAACTAACCTCTGTTTAGAGGATACGCGAAATTATACGTAATCTCTGGGGGGCTTGTCAAGGCGATTTACGCCTCTGACGGCGTGTTCGATGGCGGGTCCGCAGGCATGAATATAGACTCGTCAGGCCTGTGTAGTTGCTATGTCGTTGGCATGGGCGTAGGCTGCTTGCATGGCTCCCCAGTGCAAGGGCAGAGTGGCTTCCATGTGTTTGTCAGCCCAGTGCCAGCTATGTCTCGCGCCCTTGAGCACTGTCTCGATGCCATTGCGGGCCTTTCTAGAATTAAGTAGTTCTATAAGGTGCTGCGCTCGGAAGTAATTGGACTGCCACGGTTCTGCCGCTTCCGGCCCACTCTGTATGAGCCATTGCACATCCGCCGCACTGCTCTCGTTCTGAGCGATCAGATTTGCGGGGCTATTGGCGGCTACATATTCGAGGTCGCGTGGAGAGCCGAAAGCTGGATCGAACATGGGATTATTGAGCACCCTGTCGCGCACACGGACTGCTTTGCCCTCTCTGGTTGAGTAAAGGAAGGTGCCGTCGAACGCGCCCGCCGAGCAAAACATATCGGGATATTGTGCTGCGATCTTAATAGACTGAAATCCACCAAGCGAGAAGCCATCCACAGCCCTCGCGCACCGGTCTGCAATCGTGCGAAAGTGGCTGTCCACATACGGCACGATCTCCTGAACGAAATAGTCCTCGAAGCGTCCGGTCCCCACTCCCGGCTCGTCCACGCTGCGCTCAGGCTCCAGGAAGTTCACCAGTAGCCCCGGCACGCGATTATCGTCACTGCTAATACCGGGAAACACCAGAATCACCGGCCCGACCCGTCCTTCTTTCAGCAACTCGCGGTACACGTCAATTACCGTCCGCCCGCGCCTCGATCTGTCCTGCTGGCGATGCACCCATTCGTGCTCATGGCCGCGAAACAGGTATAGCGTGGGGTAACGGCGATTGGCCTCTTCTTCGCCAGCGTAGCCGGGTGGCAACGAAACGTAGAAGCTCTTCTCAATCCCAAGTGTCCGGCTCTGGAGTGTGATCCGGCGGGTACGTGGGTCTATCGGTTTAGCGGCTGGTGTTCTGTGGGTTGGCGTTTGCGTGGCATCATCTGGCATGTTGTTTATTATACCGATGTTCTGCCCATTGGCAACAGGCTACGTATACGAGCAGGGGTAAGTGTTCAGAATAGGGGTGCAGGAGCATGCCCATGACGTGGGTGTGGGGGCGTCCTCCACCTCTACATCTTCTTTTTATTCTCCCCTCCCATTCGTGGGACAACCACCCGTGCCAAGTAAGTGTTCAGATTAAGGGTCCGGAACCGCAGAGATGCAGAGACGCAGAGGAAAAACAATGGGTATTCTCCGCGTCTCTGCGTCTCTGCGTCTCTGCGTCTCTGCGGTTCAATTTTGCCTGGACATGCAACATCTCGACCACAACTCTGAACACTTACGTGCCAAAATTACTTTGACACGAGTGGCCCCTTGTGATAAGATGGTTCAGCCTATGCACTGATATCAGCCATGAAAAGCCATGTGCTCTTAGCCTTTTTTATGTTTTAGATGTTTTAGTTACGAGGAGGTAACCGATGGCAAATTCCACCAGGTCTAAGGTGGAGTCGGGCAGCCGCAAATCAAAAGCGAACCAGCCGAAGCATGAATTGCTCGGCTTAAGCAAGGAACAGATGTTGGAGATGTATTATTACATGCTCCTGGCGCGTTCCCTTGATGAGCGCATGTGGCTGCTCAACAGGCAAGGCAAAGCGCCATTCGTCATTTCCTGCCAGGGACACGAGGCGATCCAGATAGGCGCCACTTTTGCCCTGGAGCGCGGCAAGGACTGGTTCCTGCCATACTACCGCGATCTTGGGATTTGCCTGGCCCTGGGTATGACGCCGCGTGAGGTTATGCTCCAGCACTTTGCCAAAAAGGACGATCCCAACAGTGGCGGTCGCCAGATGCCGGGTCACTACGGCTACAAAAAGCTGCGGATCATCACTGGTTCTTCGCCCGTTGCGACACAGCTTTGCCATGGCGTGGGCGTTGCGTTAGCCTCCAAGATGAAGGGCCTCGATGAGGTTACGGTGATCTCGCACGGTGAGGGAGCGACCAGCAAGGGCGACTGGCACGAGTCGCTGAACCTCGCGGGTATCCACAACCTTCCGGTACTCTTCCTCTGCGAAAACAACCAGTATGCGATTTCTGTTCCTGTGCCCCAGCAGGTCGCGGGCGGCAGCGTGGCTGCTCGCGGGGCGGGCTACGGTTTCCCTGGCGTTGAGGTGGACGGCACCGACGTGCTGGCCGTGTACGAAGCAACCAGAGAAGCGGCCAGACGTGCGCGCGCCGGTGAAGGCCCAACGCTTCTGGAGGCTATTACCTATCGTCTGACCGCGCACTCCTCGGACGACAATGACCGCACATATCGCGGGCGCGAAGAGATAGAGTTATGGCGCGCCAAGGAGCCGTTGCCCAAGTTCCGCCAGTATCTCATCGACAATGGCGTGGCTATCGAAGAGGAGATTGTCGAGATCAAAAAACGCATTGACGGCGAGGTGAACGACGCCACCGACTGGGCCGAAGTGCAGGCCAACCCCGTCGCCGAGGATGCTATTTACCACGTCTACGCAACCCCGGAGGAGAAAGCGCAATGGCGGTAAAAACGATGATCGAAGCCATACGTGATGGCCTTCGTGAAGAGATGGAGCGGGACGAGCGCGTATTCATCCTGGGCGAAGACGTAGGCCCGCGTGGTGGTGTGTTCGGTGTCACCGATGGCTTCTTCAAGCAGTTTGGCGCGATGCGGGTGTTGGACACACCTCTGGCCGAGTCGGTGATCGCGGGCGCGTCTATTGGTGCTGCCATGACCGGCATGCGCCCCGTCGCGGAGATGCAGTTCTCGGACTTCAGCCACCCCGCCATGGACCAGATAATGAACGAAGCGGCCAAGATACGCTTTCGCTCGAACAACGACTGGAACGTGCCGATGGTTGTGCGCATGCCATACGGTGGCGGTATCCACGGCGCGCTGTACCATTCGCAGAGCGTGGAGGCGCTATACGGGCACATTCCCGGCCTCACAGTAGTGATACCGTCCAATCCTTATGACGCGAAGGGTCTGCTGAAGGCGGCCATCCGCGATCCAGACCCTGTGATTTTCCTGGAGCACAAGGGCGCTTACCGACTGATCCGTGGAGAGGTGCCCGATGAGGACTACACCGTGCCGTTGGGGAAGGCAATCGTCAGCCGAGCGGGCAGCGATATGACGGTCATTGCTTACGGCATGATGCTGTACCACTCGCTCAAGTGCGCCGAGGAGATGGCGAAGGAGGGCGTCGAGGTAGAGGTGGTAGACGTGCGCACGATCAACCCGCTCGACCGTGAGACTATAATCGCTTCGGTCAAGAAGACGGGCAAGGCGGTCGTCGTGTACGAGGACAATCGGAGCGGTGGCTGGGGAGCTGAGATCAGCGCGTCCATAGCGGAGGCCGCGTTCCCCTACCTGGACGGTCCCATCGTGCGTGTCACCGGCCCCGACATCCCCGCGATGCCATACAACCACGCGCAGGAAGAGTACTTCATGCCGAACCCTGAGAAGATATTAAAGGCGATGAGAGACCTGGCGGCGTACTAAAATGTGAAACGTGATGCATCTCACTAAAGAGTGACTATGGGACCAAAGTATCCATAAAGTATTCATATTGAGTAAATGGCATCACGTTTCCACGTTTCAGAATATTTCGTAAGGAGATAACAAACATGGCTGTAACTCCGGTTACCATGCCTCAACTGGGTGAAAGCGTTACCGAGGGGACGATCGGCAAGTGGCTCAAGCAGCCCGGCGACGCCGTCGAGAAGTATGAGTCGATTGCTGAGGTAATCACCGATAAGGTGAACGCGGAGATTCCCTCACCTGTGTCCGGCGTCATCAGGGAGCTTAGAGTGGCGGAGGGTGCCACGGTCCCAGTAGGCACAGAGATACTGACAATAGACGAAGGTGGCGCGGGAGCCGAAGCGCCTGCCCCTCAACCTACTGCTGCGACACCCGCACGTACTCCCGCATCTACTCCTGTGCCAGTAGCTGTTGCTGATACCCCTGCCCCCGCACCAGCCGCACCCGCACCGGTTGCCGCCTCTACGGAGAATGGCCGTTCGGATGGGCAATTGCCCGGCGATATGAGTTCAGCTGTGGCTGCCGGTATGCCTGCGGTTCAGGCTGAGATGTACACAGGCTCGACGATTGGAGCGGGTGGTACTGCCACACAGCCGGTGGAGAGCGAAGAGGACGTGCTGCGCCGCCGCTCTACACCCGCCGTTCGCCGTCTCGCGGAAGAGCACAATGTAGACCTGAGTCAGGTAACGGGCACCGGCCTCGGCGGTCGCGTGACCAAAGAAGATATCTTGCAGTACGTGGCACAGCGTGGTTCGGCTCCCGCAGCAGCAACCCCTGCCCCTGCCACTACTCGCGCGCCACAGGCAGCGTCTCCCGCGCCTGCAACAGTGCCCCAGATGCCGGTTGTCTCCGGTGATACCCCATTGGGCCTGACGCCCATGCGACGTGCTATCGCCGAGCACATGGTACGGAGCGTTGCCACTTCGCCGCATGCCTGGACCTCTGTTGAGATCGACATGACTAACGTGGTGAAGTATCGTGATACGATCAAGAACAGCTTCAAGGCTCGTGAAGGCATTGACATAACATACCTGTCGTTCTTCATCAAGGCCGTAGTTGACGCCGTCAAGCAGGTGCCGCAGGTCAACTCCGTCTGGAGTGACGAGCAGGGCACTGTGCTCAAGCGCGAGATTAACGTGGGCATACCGATAGACATAGGTGAGGGTTTGATCGTGCCGGTCATTCACGGTGCGGACAACCTGAGCGTGACGGGTATAGCCCGCAAGGTGTACGAGCTTGCTGAGAAGGCTCGCGCCAACAAGCTGACGCTCGCTGACATCCAGGGTGGCACAATCACGGTGAACAATACCGGCGCGCTAGGTACGATCATGACTCACTCCATCATCAACCAGCCGCAAGCCTG
>JBBSIK010000174.1:0-6434 GCA_038232115.1 Chloroflexia bacterium | reverse complement strand
CGCCCGGAAGCCGATAGCTCGCTGGTAGCGGTCAGTGTCTATCTGCCCGAGCTCCCATGCAGCCCGGAGTACCCCTCGCACAGAGGCGAGCATCTTATTAGCGGTGGCCGCCGCGTACCGGTCGGCAAGTTCCGACCTCAGAGCCTGGGTATGCTGTGGCCCCAGCGCCTGCCAGGGCATGCTCTGCCAATCGCACCTGCCTGAGGAGAGTAGCTCTGCACACACCTGGAGCGACGAGCGCACCCCCCGGCGGGAGCCAGGTGCGAGTGAAGCAAGATAAACCAGGGCCGGATGCTGATCGGCTGCCGGCTGCTGGCCGGACGGTACCGGTACGAGCTCGGGTTTGCGACGGGCGGAAGTTACTGCCCTGGATGTGGTTGATAAAGCTGAGGCTTCGACAGCTTCGATGGTTTCAGCGACTTCGGTCGTTTCCGTGTTGGGCATCTGATTACTCTTTCGAAAAATAGATGGTGAGAAATGTTAAACTAACGCATTATTTCGCCTGTAGTTTAGCATACAAGAAGGACGAGCGGAACGCTTTTCCACTGTCACTTTTAGTTTTGAGTTGCACTGGTTCTCATATAAACGAGTCTGCTCTCAGCCACAAGCCTCAGGCCTGGAGCTTATCAACTTGATCTGGTGGCTGACTTGGATCCGCGAGATGCCGTGCCAGATGCCGAGCTTGTCAATATCCTCACAATGACAATCAGAGTTTCAGGATCGTTCATCGTTGACCCTCAGCCTTCTTCGTCGTCACCTCGCATGTGAGTTGATGTGTGCATTGAGTATCGGGTGCGCAGATTCGGTTGCGCTCCCCATGTAACGGATGTTACAAACCTTGCTGACATATGTTACAATGGCATCCTGAGGGTGTATATGGATTGGATAGTCTTTTCTGCTTCATTACCTGCTAGCTCGCGCTCGGCACCGCGGGTCACTTTGTGGCGGCGGCTTCGCCGTTCAGGTGCCATCAACCCCACCGGTGGAATGCACATACTTCCTGATCGTGAGGAGTGCACGGAGTCTTTCCAGTGGCTGGCTCAGGAGATACGCCATGCGGGCGGAGAAGCAGTCGTGATGCATGTCGCCCGACTTGACGGAATGACTGACCATCAACTGATCGAGATGTTCCAATCAGCACGGAGCGAGGAGTATGCGTTACTCAACGGGCAAGTCGCCGACCTTGAACAGAAAATAGCGGCTTCCCTGGCTCCCGATGATCGCGAAGGGGCACGCGGGGCACTCGACAAGCTGCGACGCCGCTACGCTGAGGTGAGGCGCGTCGACTATTTTGACTGCCCGGAGGGTCGTTTCCTCCCCACCAGGCTCTCTCGCATCGAGCACGCCATTTCCGAGGACGCGCTTTCGGAGCGTAACGACGATGCCGACGTGCCGTCCGCTCTAATTGCGGACTACCGCAGCAAGAGTTGGGTTACCCGCCCGCGCCCGCATGTTGACCGCCTGGCATGTGCCTGGCTGATTCGCCGCTTTATCGATTCCGCTGCTGCGATTCGTTATTCTGAAGAGCCTGCACCCGGTGAGGTACTCTTCGATATGCCCGATACGCCTGCTATGCCTGCACCACTGGACGGCACAGACATAGCAGACGGAATAGCAGGCGGGGGGAGCGGGTTCGGGCATATCGGGTCGCTCTGTACCTTCGAGACCATGATCCGAGCTTTCGGTCTCGAACACGATCCTGCTCTACAGTCCATATCAGAGATTGTTCACGAGATCGACTTACGAGACGGGCAGCATATCAGAGCGGAGACGGAGGGCGTGGCAGTGATCCTAGGAGGCTGGCTGGTTGCCCAGATGGCAGACGAACAGCGGGAGAGTCACGGTGTCGCACTCTTCGAAGGTTTATACGCCGCGCTCTCGGTTACTTCCGACGCCCCGGAGACCTCCTGTGCCCTGTCGGTCTCCGATATCCCGCCTACGATGTGAGACGTTACAAGCTGCCCGCCCGGCTCGTGAGTTATCTATGAAAGGAGGCACTCTATGCTTGTTTTGCGTTATTATGTTGACCTACCGCCGCACACTCCAACCGATTTCGACCACGGCGACGTTCACAAGCCCACCGGCCGAGTATACGTCGCGCATACCGCCCAGGGAACGGTTGAGGTACTGGATGGTGACGCCGGCATACACCTTGCCACCATTCCCGGCTGCACCGAAGGCAGCGGCGTGCTCTGCGCCCAGGAGGAAGGGCTGGTGTTCGCTGCGGCGCGTGGTGCTGGTATTGTGCTGGTGATAAAGGCAGAGTCGGGTGCGGTCCTGCGGGATGTGAAAGTCGGCCCAAGGCCAAACGGCCTCGCCTGGGATCCTGGCAACCGGCACCTGCTGGCGGCTGATGTGCAGGAGAATCGCGCCTACCTGGTAGACCCAACGGTGGAGCCCGCGGCGCGCATACTCGCGACCGTCGATCTGCCCGGCAGGCCGCGCTGGTGCGTGTTCGACCCTGGGCATAAACGCTTCCTGGTGAACATTCGAGAACCCTCCTGCGTGGCAGTGCTCCAGGCAGCAACAGCAGGCATAGAAGCGCAGTGGCCGGTATCGTATGCCGGGCCTCATGGGCTGGATATCGATACGGCTGGCGGACGAGCGTATGTAGCCTGCGATGCAGGCCAGGTTGTGGCGCTGGACCTTGCAACCGGGCACGAGCTTGGTAGCGTACCGATCGCCGGGTCTCCCGACGCAACCTGGTACAACGCCCGTCGTGCGCGATTGTATGTGGCAATCGGCAAGCCGGGTGTGCTCGATGTGATCAACACGGATAGTATGTCGGTCGAACAGGAGATACCAACGGAAGAGGGCGCCGGAACAACCGCATACGACGAGCAGCGCCAGCTGCTGTACGTGTTCCTGCCGGGGACGTGCAGGGCGGCGATCTATGAAGAGATCTGACCGCCCAAGGAAGAGGCTCATCGTATTCGCTCTGAACGATTAGAGCCCGACTAATTTGGATAAGCATTTCAATAGGAGGACAAAGGCGATGAAATGGATTACCAGGGAACATGTCAAAGTGGATCGAGTAGCATGCCCATGGCTAATCAAGAAATTCGTAGACCCGCAGGCAGAGTTTCTCTTCGTGCCCACCGACCAGGTGATGGAGGTAGCGGAGCGGGAAGGGGCCACGCCCTACGATGTGAAAGCGGTAGAGCTGGGCCACCACGGAAAGGAGTGCTCTTTCGAGGCCATTCTGAAGAAGTACAACCTGACCGGAGACCAGGCGCTGGTGCTTTTGGGCAAGATCGTCAACGGGGCGGACACCGATAACACCTTGTGGAACCAGCCCGAAGGGCCGGGGCTTGAGGCGATAGCCGAAGGATTCAGACACCTGGGCTACAAGGACGACCACGAGCAGAACGCTGCTGAGTGGATCATATATGACGCCCTGTATGCCTATTGCCAACAGATGGTGGAGCAGGGCAAATCGGAAGGCGCCTTCAAATCCTGAAACAACCCGCTAATACAACCACTACCACATCTCGTACATCTGAAAGCCTGGGAAGTCGGGGAAGTCGGGGAAGTCGGGGAAGTAATTTGCCCGCCTTGCCTCAGGCGCACGCTTTGCGTACCCTCAACCTCGACGGGCGCTTGCTCTTCACGACGCGCGCCGTGCGCATGTTTGCCTATAGCGCGCTCTCGGTGGTTCTGGCCTTGTATCTGGTCCAGATCGGCCTCAGCGGGGAGCAAATAGGTTTGCTTATCACAGCTACGCTGGTGGGTGATGCTGTGATCTCGCTGCTGATAGCAGGCATAGCCGACCGCCTGGGGCGCAGGAAGATGCTGCTGCTGGGGGCAGGGCTGATGATCGGGGCCGGGGCCGTGTTTGCCCTGACTAATAACATCATGTTCCTGGTCGCTGCTGCAATCATCGGCACTATCAGCCCGAGCGACAAAGAGGTAGGTGCTTTTCTCTCAATTGAACAGGCTATTCTGCCTCAGACTGTGCCCGAGGAACACCGCACGGCGATATTTGCCTGGTACAACCTGGCAGGCTCATTTGCGGCTGCACTAGGGGCGCTGTTCAGCGGCGGAATAGTCAGTTTGCTGCAAGGGGCAGGCATCGAGGCACTCGAAAGCTATCGCGTGGTAATAATCGGCTATACCATACTGGGTGTGCTGCTGGCGATCAGGTTTCTTGGCCTGTCTCCGCAGGCCGAAGTTCAGCAGGCAACTCAGCAGGTGGTCAATGGCGTCAATGGTGTCAATGGTGTCAATGGTGTCAATGGCGTAAGGAGCGACCGAGAGGCCTCTCGTCCCAACGGTTTCTTTGGCCTCCATCGCTCTCGTAACGTTGTGCTGCGTTTGTCGGGTCTGTTTATGCTCGATGCATTCGCCGGAGGGCTTGTGGTGCAGAGCCTGATCGCATACTGGTTTCATCTGAGATACGGCGTAGAGCCGGCACTTCTGGGGGCCATATTCTTTGGAGTCAATATACTTGCAGGCCTATCAGCTCTGGTAGCGGCTCGCATTGCTGCGCGCTTCGGGCTGATCAATACGATGGTGTGGACGCACATCCCGTCCAATGTCCTGCTGATGCTGGTGCCACTCATGCCGACCCTACCTCTCGCCATAATAGTGCTGCTGGCGCGCTTCAGCATCTCACAGATGGACGTGCCCACGCGCCAGTCCTATACAATGGCCGTAGTAGATCCCGACGAGCGTTCGGCGGCAGCGGGCATCACCACAGTTGCCCGCACAGCCGCCAGTGCCCTTGCCCCGGTACTCACCGGAGCCTTGATAGGTATGTCACTGCTGGCGGCTCCCTTCATACTGTCCGGCGGCCTGAAGATTATGTACGACCTGGCTCTTTACCGGAGCTTCCAGGCTGTAAAGCCACCCGAAGAAAGAGGGGGCGTCGTTTCGGTGAGGTGAACTCCCATGAGTAAAATCCCATGAATGTGAAAGCCACTAAAGCCACGAAGGTCAGGATCGTAAAACTAATGCAGCCCGCACCTCTTGTACCTGTGCCATTTGTGCCGGTTGTAGCAGCTGTGCTCCTGTTGCTGCTTGGTGCATGCTCGCTTACACCTGAGGCTCGAGATACTCCCACTTCGACTCCCCCTCTTGTTTCAATCTTCACCCCCACTTCCAATCCAGCCTCTACCCCGGCACCTGTGCCGGCCACCGCAGCTACTGCCACGAGTGCCACGACCGCCCCGACTGCCACTGGGCAGCTATCGGAGCCATCAATTGTGTCCTCACCCACCGCGGTCCGGGTTGGCACGGTGCGGCCGTTACAGGTAGAGCAGACGACCGACATTCCACTTTCCGGCGGCACGAACCGGTTCGATTACCAGACAATTGATCCTAAAACCGGGCTGCTGTTCATCTCGCACCTGGGCTCGAGCATCGTCCATGTTTACGACACTAAAGCGAACAAGATCGTCGCGAACATACCGGACGTTTCGGGCGTGCATGGCGTGGTGGTCGTGCCGGAGATGGACAAAGTGTACGCCTCCGCCACGGGCGACAACCAGATAGCAGTGATAGATGAAGGGAAGCTGCAGGTGATAGCCCGCACAGAGGGGGGCGATTATCCGGATGGCCTTGCCTACGACCCCAACACCCACAAAGTATATGTGTCCGACGAACACGGTACCACCGATACAATCATCGACACGACCACTGATAAGCGCATCGGCAGTGTCGACATAGGAGGAGAGGCCGGCAACACCCAGTTCGACCCGGTGTCGGGCCGCATCTTCGTCGCCGTACAAACCCGCAACCAGCTTGTTGCCATTGACACAACGACCGACAAGGTGGTAGGGCGCTACGATCTGCCTGGTTGCGACCACAGCCATAGCCTGCTTATTGATGCTCCAGGACGCCGCGCCTTTGTAGCCTGTGACGGCAACGCGAAGTTGCTAGTTGTGGATATGCAGTCGATGAAAGTGCTCGGGGAGGAGAGCGTGGGGGACACTCCGGACGTGCTGGCACTTGATAGCGGCTGGCACCACCTCTATGTCGCGTCCGAAAGCGGCGTTGTGTCTATATTCGACGTCAGTGGCGGCAGTGCGAATAAGATCGGCGAGGGACAACTAGATCCTTCCGCCCATACCGTGGCTGTCGACCAGCGGACACACCTGGTCTATTTGCCGTTGGAGAACGTTGATGGTAAGCCGGTGCTGCGTATCATCCGGTACTCAGCTCCCTAGCATCAAGGCAGTGATCTTTGGCTCGTCACCAATGATCAGCTTGGCACTTGAATGGAAGCGGTTTACATAGGAAGTGTCAGGACTGGGGACAGTACTCGGCCTATATGCTGTTCATCGGGTATCCTTACCCCGATCAAACCTTCTCGAGCCAAGGAGAACCAGCATTACCATGAACTGCCCTGCCTGCCCACACTGCTCATCTGCCAGGACTAGCCAACTCGCCGAGAAGACCTCTTTGGGCTACAAGATCTTCCGCTGCTCCCATTG
>JBBSIK010000173.1:0-6438 GCA_038232115.1 Chloroflexia bacterium | reverse complement strand
TACATTCACGACTTTGCATCCGTCCTGTCACGATGGAAGATGTGTGCTACCTGTTGGCCTATTGGCCTATTGTGGTAGGCTTTTAGGAAGATGTATCCCGACCTGAACAGAGAGTGCGAACAACCCGATCCAACTCAGGTCGCCCGCGCACAGGAGTTCGGCCTGCTGGTGGACCGGGTGCAGGCATGCCGGGTGTGCCCCAGGATGGAGGGACGTACTCGCGTACTCGGCCCCGGCAACGGCAACATTGGGGCGGCTGTTATGTTTGTCGCCGAAGCACCGGGGCGGCTGGGCGGCGATCGCTTCCATATTCCCCTCTACGGCGACCAGACCGGACGCAATTTTGAACTATTGCTCCAGATTTCGGGCATGCCACGTACTGCCATCTTCGTTACCAATGCTGTGCTGTGCAATCCACGCAAGGGTAACGGCACCAACGATACACCCAGTGGCACAGAGGTAAAAGCCTGCTCCGCTCATTTGCGCGCCACAATCGAACTGCTACAGCCGCGCTTCGTTGTGTCACTTGGGGGAGTGGCGCTTCGCTCACTAGGCATCATCGAACCACACGGAGCAACTCTAGCCGGGGCCGTGGGGAAGCCCTTTAGCTGGTTCGAGCGGTTGCTTGTGCCCCTGTATCACCCCGGCCCACGCGCCCTAATCCGCCGTCCGATGCTCCTGCAGATGGAAGATTATCGTCAATTGGGGGAGCTAGCCAGAAATTAGTATTCCACACCTGATAGGACTTTTGTACCGTTCCTTCTACTAAACTGTTGACAAGACGTAGTATCATAGGCTATATCAAGACATAATTGAACGTTGCACACCCGTGACAGCGTTCGTGAGCGCCTCTGCGCTTTCCTGTACCATATCTCGTCCACAAACTCCGCTTGGACGCCTATATATTTGCTCATAATTGCTATCTGAGTGATTCTGTTTGACCTGCTTACCTGGAGGGTGGCGATTTGCTGAAACGCGTTTCGACATGGGCTGCTGTGCTACTAGCGTTACAGATTTTGTTTGCGATCCATGTCAAGGCGGCCAGTGCCGTTTCTACCAGTAACCTGCTGGCCGCTACAAACGCTCCCGTGGCAAGGGTGCAAGCCCCCAGTCGCGCAACGGGCGGGCAGCATTTTCTAACTCTACCCTTCGCCGACTCCCATGTGCTCGTCAACCAGGGCTGGCTCTACAACTGGGGCTCTCTGCATGGCGGCACCGACTACGTGCTTGGCGGAATAGACACTGACCAGGGCCAGAGTTTTGATGTGGTGGCCTCCGCCGATGGTTGGGCTTGCGGCAACTGCACGAGCCGCCAGGGCAACGCAGTGTGGATCAAGCACGTCATAAACGGGCAGATATACTACACCTATTACGGCCATCTCGCCTCCATCGAACCAGGCATCCCGACGGGCGATCAGAAGAACACGGCGTGGGTGCATCGCGGCCAGAAAATAGGCATCTCTGGCAGCACAGGGGCCTCCACAGTACATCTGCATTTCCAGGTGAACCTGCCCTCCGGCCCCGTGGACCCTTACGACCTGTGGTCTACCCGCGAACCTTACATGCCCGGCTGCCGCACCTGCGAACTGGGTGGCAACAACCTGTGGACCACTAGCCCTCCAAGTTTCGCCTCCGGCGCACAACTTCCATCCGGCCCTGCCGCCGAGATAAATCCTCCTATAGGCGATATGTCCCCCACCGGGCCTGCAACTTCCGTCACAGCAGCGATACCCACCTCCGCACCACTGCCCTTATCGCCCACGGCCACACGCACCCCCGCTCCGACCGCCACGGCCACGCCTGTGCCCTGCGACTTGCCTTACGAGCGTACCGTGGAAGGCACCCTGGGCGATGCCAGAGCGGAGGTGCGCTATTGTCTCGCCGTAACATCGGGCGATTGGATGGCGATCAGGATGTTCGCGGTCAATGGTGCCTCACTTGATACATACATCAAGGTGTACACGCCCGACGGTAAGCTGTTCGCCACCGACGACGATGGCGCGCAAATCGGCGGTAATTCGTTCCTGGTCAAGCGCGCCGCTCAAACAGGCATCTATAGAGTCGTGGCTACTCGCTACAGCGGTTCGGGGGCATACAGGCTGCGTGTCGAAAAAGGCTCGAAAGCGGCACTGGGCGACCTCAACCGCGACTGCACCGTGAACGAGATGGACGCGCAGCTTATGTCTGCGGCCATGGGCACCAACGATCCATATGCCGATCTCAATCTGGATGGCGTGGTAGACGCCCAGGACCAGCAGGCGCTTCAACTGCGGCTGGGCCGTGGGTGCATGCTCGTGGGCCGCTAATCTCTGGTTTATGTAGTAACGCCGCACAGCCTCACTTGCGACCCATAACCTCGGCCCCGTTATTGCTTATTACCACCTAATGGCGACACAACTGTAAGTGTTGCGAATAGGGGTGCAGGGGCATGCCCCTGATGGGGGTGAGGCCTGGTCTAGCAATCTGCTGATTTGTCCTACCCCTATTCTCAACCCTTACGCACAACTCAACATGTTGCGAAAAGCAATAAGCGAGGTATAAAGATGGAGCGGCTCATAACAATAGGCGCTGCTCTGAGCGCCGGTTTGCTGGCTCTCCTACCCGGCCAGATTATGGCTCAAACGGCCACACCCGGTGGCTCTATCGCCGTCACAATAGCGGCTGACCTGGACCCCGGCAGAACAATGGGCATTATGCCTGAGGGGCTTATAGCTGACGCAAGAGGCCGCCTCTATACATCGGACACAGCCTCAAAGAGCCTCTACCGCGTTTCGGCTGATAACGGCGGTGTGCGGGCGCTTGGCACTTTGCCTGCGACCTCCCTTGGCATGGCGTTTGATGGAGCGGGCAATCTCTATTTCGCAAGTGGCGCAAGCGTACTCAAGCTGGGCGCGGACAAGCTCGAAGCCAATCAGATAGCAACCAGTGATGTCGTGACCTTTACCACAGGCGTGCCCCAGGCTAATGGGCTGATCTTCGACTCCAGGGGCAATCTGTATGTGTCAGGAGCCTCTACAGGCACGATCTATGTGGTAACGCCAGATGGAAAGTCGAAAGTATTCGCGGAGGGCTTCACATCAGAGCGCAAGAGCCAGCCTATCAGCACGAACGGTCTTGGGTTCGGCCTCGACGGCAGGCTCTATTCAGCCAACACAGGCAGTGGAGAGATAGACCGTATACCCGTCAACCCGGATGGCACAGCGGGCGATATAGAGCGTTGGGTGAAAGACCCGTTGTTGCTAGGGGCAGATGGTATCGCGTTCGCAGCCAACGACGACCTGTATGTTGCCGCCAACGAACGCAATGCCATCGTCAAAGTGACCCCCGACGGCAAGGTGAGCGACGTGGCCTCCAACGGCAATTCAGGGCCGCTCGAATTTCCCGCAAGCCTGGCATTCTCCGGCAATAAGCTCTACGCCAGCAACTTCGACATAGCGAGTGCTGCTAACGCGCCCAACGACCCTGGCATCGGCGGCTCTATCGCTCGGCTGGATGTGGGTGTGTCGGGTCTGTCCGTAGCTCAAGCAGGCGCATCTGCCTCGGCCACCCCGACTGCACAGGCTGCGCCCGCCTCCTCCGGCACGCCAGGCAGTTCCCCAACGCCGCCCGCTACTTCTGCAGCCACATCAACGCCCACTGTGGGCAATGCAGCTTCGGGAATAGCAACAACTCCCACGTCGGTACCCGCTGCTGAAGGGGGTGTTCCCGCGTTCGCAACTCCGGTGGCTGGCTCAGGTGGTGCCAGCCTTATTCCTACTCCTGCACCTGTGGGAATGCCCAGCACTGGTGGACCTGAGTCGCTGTTAGCGCCCATGCTCGAAGCATTAGGTGGGGCCTTGATCTTCGCTGGCATACTCGCTCACGCAGCACGCAGTAGGAAGAGGGCATCCGTGCGGGTAAAGCGGGGGTAAGCGAGCAGAAAATAGTGGTGATAATAGATGCAGGACTTTCGCTTGCAGCGCCCAATTTCCTCCCAATTGAGCCGTGACTTGAGAGTCACAAGCGAAAGTCCTGAGTTGTACAAAGTCGAGCTAAGAAAGCTACTTCATGCGCGACACTATACCTTGCGCGAACTTCTCGACAGCCAGAGGTTGGTGATCGAGCCACAGAGAAGGTTCTACAAGCTCAAGCTCCATTAGTCGAGGTTTGCCGTCATCGTCACGCACTATGTCCACTCTGGCGTACAGGGTAGGAAGGCCCGCCGCCTGTAGCCCTTGCATGGCGAGCTTTAGTTCATCTTCGGAGGCTTCTACGGGCACGTACTTTTGCGCCTCCCAGTCGGACTCGCGTAGCACTGAGGGTTTGCGGACGGCGTGGGTGAACTCCCCGTCTATGAATACGAGGGAGCGTTCGCCGTATACGTCTACCGATGCCATGAACGGCTGCAACATCAGATCGTGAGTGGGCAGCAGCCGGTCCAGATGAGATTGTCCTTCTTTTAGCGTAGAGATGTCCACCAGGATAGTCTCGTGGGCGGAGGCCGACACAGAGGGCTTTATGACGGCGTGCTCCCAACCTCGTATGTTCATCAGGGTAGATAGGTGTGCGGACGAGCCTGCTTCTATCCAGGTGGTGGGCACGACCGGCACTCCACGCTTAGAGAGGTCGTGCAGGTACCCCTTATGCGTATTCCAGCGTAGCACATCCAGCGGATTCCATAGCTGCGTCACCCTGGCTACCCGCGCTGCCCAGGCCAGAAACTCGTCTCGACGATGGTGGTAGTCCCATGTGGAGCGGAGGACGCATATTGCCGGCTGGGACCAATCTATCGCCGGGTCATCCCACACAGTAGGTTGGGCGTTGAGGCCATGCGCCCGCAAAGCATCGAGCAGGAGCCGGTCGTCGTCCGTGAGCTGTGGGAACTGGTCTGATGTGACGAGTGCGACATCTACAAGCCCATCGGAGGAGTGGATCATGTGCTGCGCCTCTCATAGCTGGTGTATACACAAAAGCCAGCCGATTTTAGATCGGCCTCGATGACCATATATCCGTGCAGGACAGAGAGCAGCGACCTAACGCTATGCCCGCATGCTCTTGATCTGACCGGCAGCGCGGTCACGCTCGTGCTTGGAGAGTAGGCGCTTGCGAAGGCGAAACGCCTTGGGCGTAACCTCCAGTAATTCGTCGTCGTCCAGGAACTCTATTGCGTCATCCAGGGAGAGTGCGCGTATAGGCTCCAGACGCAGCGTTACCTCGGAGGTGCTCTGGCGCATGTTGGTGAGATGCTTCTTCTTGCAGACGTTCACCTCAAGGTCACGCTCGCGTATGTGCTGGCCCACTATCTCGCCCTCGTACACGTCCACGCCCGCATCTATGAAAAGCTGCCCGCGCTCCTGGGCAGCGTGCAAGCCAAATGTGGCCGTTGTGCCATCTTCCCACGCCACCAACGAGCCGTTTTCTCGCGTAGCGATAGGGCCTGCCAGAGGACCGTAGCCCGCGAAGAGTGTGTTCACGATGCCTTGGCCGCGCGTGTTGGTGAGGAAAGCTTGCCGGAAGCCAAGCAGACCGCGCGTCGGCACCTTGTAGACATAGTGCACCGAGCCGTCGTCGCGCACCTTCATGTCTATCATCACACCACGTCGTTGGCCCATCATCTCCACCACGACGCCCGATGCCCCCTGCGATACTTCGATCTCGACCTGCTCGTATGGCTCGACCTTGTGTCCATATTCTTCCTTGAAGATAACTTCGGGCTTGGATACCTGGAACTCGTACCCTTCACGCCGCATCGTCTCGATCAGGATGACGAGGTGAAGCTCGCCGCGACCGCTAACCAGGAAGGTGTCTGCTGTATCGGTATCTTCCACGCGCAATGCCACATCGCGCTCAAGCTCTGTGTAGAGTCGCTCGCGGATCTTGCGGCTGGTTACGAAAGTGCCATCGCGTCCGGCGAAGGGTGACGTATTTACGCCAAACGTCATGCGCACGGTCGGTTCTTCCACGCGGATAGGCGGCAGCGGGCGCGGGTCGTTTGCGTCAGCCACGGTATCGCCTATGTTCACGTCGGTGACACCGGCAAGGGCTACTATATCTCCTGCCTCTGCCTCGTCCACTTCCTGCCTGGCGAGGCCCTGGAAGGTGAACACTTGCGTGATCTTGGCGGGCACCATCTGGCCGCTGTGATCAATGCGCATTACGGGTTGGGCCTTGCGGACCGAGCCGCTATGCAGGCGTCCAACCACGATGCGCCCCTTATAGTCGTCGTAGGTCATGCTGGTGACGAGCAATTGGGTTGGCTCGTCGGGGTTCACTTCGGGCGGCAAAATATGTTCGACTATAGCCTCGAAAAGCGGCTCCAGAGTAGGACCCATGTGGTTATGGTCGGTGCCCGATTCGCCAGTGAGGGCGTTAGTGTAGATCGTGGGGAACTCGGCCTGCACTTCGGTCGCGCCCAGATCGAGGAAAAGGTCGAACGTCTCGTTGAGCACATGGTTGGGG
>JBBSIK010000172.1:0-6470 GCA_038232115.1 Chloroflexia bacterium | reverse complement strand
CAGCAGGAGCAGGCCGTCGAGATATGGAGCCGCCTGGTCGCCGAGGGCACCCACCTGATGTTCCCCTACCTGGAACTCGCCAAGCACTACGAGCACCGCGTGAAGGACTATGCAGCCGCCGCCGAGCACACCCTGCTCGCCCAGGTGCGTGCCACGAATGCAGTCGAGCGCGGCGAATTAGAGCACAGGCTCAACCGCGTGACAGAGAAGGCTCGGCATGCGGCAAGTGTCCAAACCAAGAGTTCCTTTCAAAGCTGATGATAGCCTGGTTAGAAGTTCGTGTGGCTGCTCACCGGCAAGGGCATATTACGACATGGACATGCGCACTTTCATCCAGCTAACAAATGCTCCCGGCAGACCTTTGCCTGTCGAATTCCAGGCCGATGATGTCCGGTATCCTGACTCTCTGGTAGCTTACTTTCTAGAGCGGTGGACCCGCCCAGGCGATGTCGTTTTTGACCCATTTGCGGGGTTCGGCACCACACTGCTCGTCGCTGAAGCTCTGGATCGCGTACCGCTTGGCCTGGAATATGACTATGCGCGGGCGGCATATATTCGCACTCAACTCCGCCAACCAGACGCCCTCATCCAGGGTGACGCCCGACATCTGGCGAGCTACGATTTGCCTTCCTTCGATTTCTCGATGACCTCACCTCCATATATGCAGCGGGGCGATCCTACAGACCCACTCACAGCTTATACTGAGCGCGGGCGCGGCTATTCTGCATATCTGGACGACATGCGAGACATTTATGCCCAAATGGTATCCTTGCTGAAGCCGGATGCACGAGTCGTGCTGGAAGTGGCTAACCTCAAGGGGCCAAAGGGTGTAACGCCGTTAGCCTGGGATCTGGCCGGAGCAGTCGGCGCGGTGCTACGCTTTGAAGGTGAGATTGTAGTAGGCTGGGACCGGTATGGGTACGGCTACGACCACAGCTACTGTCTCGTCTTTGTGCGCCCGGAGGTGGAAGGAACATCAGGCTGAAACACGGCTCGTCGAAATATGGGCGGCTGGCTATGCCTCTATCTGCTGGCACTTCCATGAGCCATAGGTCTTGAAAGAAGTTCTAAGTCTCAGTCTTAGAAGGTTATTCTCATGGAGCATAAACAAACAGTCACCCTCGCGCTGGCAGCCAACGATCTGCTCATCCTCCCGCCCGAAGATATGACAGTCGAGCAGTTGCGCGTGTACCTCTCTCATGCCGGTTGGCAGGGTCGTACCGTGGTTGACGCACGCCGCCATTGCCTGCGTGCCCTCCCGGTTGATTACCCTCACATCTACAGCGCGCTCTCTGAAGGTTACGCAGTCGAGCAGAAGTTCGATTTACGCCCGCCACTTGTCCGCTCTGTGGAAGTTACTGTGCAGCCGCGCCCCTACCAGCGAGAGGCTATTGAGGCATGGCAGGCGGCGGGGTCGCGTGGGGTGGTCGTGCTGCCGACGGGCGCGGGCAAGACGCTCGTGGCGCTCATGGCGATTTCGTCGCTGAACACCGAGACTTTGATCTGCGTACCCACCCTCGACCTGCTGGGCCAGTGGCGCACCTCGCTGCTGAACAACACGAACCTGTCGTCGGAGGATGTAGGCACGTGGGGCGGCGGCGACAAGGAGCGCAAGCCGGTGACGGTCATTACTTACGACTCGGCGGCGATACACATGCGCTCTTTGCAGGGCTTTGGTCTGCTGGTGTTCGACGAGGCTCACCACCTGCCCGCCGACACCTACCGCACCATCGCTGAGGGGTGCATCGCCACCGCCCGCCTGGGCCTGAGCGCCACGCCGGAACGGAGCGACCTGCGGCACACCGATCTCGATTACCTGATCGGCCCCGTGATCTACGAACGCAGCCCGGCCCGCCTGCGCGAAGGTCGCCACATTGCCAACTATCGCACCGAGCAAATCACCGTATCCCTGAACGAGCACGAGCGCGAGGCATACGGGCGGGCTGCTGAAGTCTACCGTGCTTACCTGCGCAAGAACCGCATCAGCATGCGCTCAGGCAGCGACTATGAGCGGCTTCTCATCTGGCGCAGCGGCAACGATCCCGGCGCTCGCGATGCGCTTCTGGCTCACCAGGCCGCACGCAAGATCGCGCTGAGTGCAACAGGTAAGCTGGACGTAGTGGCCCAACTGCTCGCCCGCCATCGCGATGACCGCGTGCTGATCTTCTCCGAATACAATTCCCTCGTGGACGATATGGGGCTGCGCTTTTGCATCCCGACCGTAACACATAAGACACCGTCCACCGAGCGTAAGGCAATCCTGGACGGCTTCCGCAGTGGCCGCTTTAGCAAGCTAGCCACGGGCCGCGTGCTCAATGAAGGGGTAGACTTGCCCGATGCCAACGTAGCCATTATCTTGAGCGGTAGCGCCACAAAACGCGAGTTCATCCAGCGCTTGGGCCGCGTACTCCGCCCAAAAGTTGCCGAAGCCGTGCTCTACGAAGTAGTCACCGAGGAAACGACAGAGGAAAATATATCTCGCCGGAGGCAAAGCCTGCGGTAATTAGAAATTAGGAATTAGGAGATGAGAATACCATCATAAATCTTTGTGCCTTTGTGTCTTCGCGTTTTGGTCTCCAACTAACAACTTGACCTATGCTATTCTCTCTCACCAACATAAGGCGGCGCAGCGTGCGCGATCCGGATGGGGAACTGGCCGTCGTGCCGAAGCTGCTGCATGGGCGCGCCTCTCTGCGGCTGGTAGAGCAAACGACTAAGCTGTTCGATGCCGGTGTGGGCCAAACGCGCGGCGAGTATGATGTGCGCGCTTTAGAAGCTGTCATGGGCGATTACCGGCTGGGACGGTGCATAGAGGCCTGCTTGCTGACCTGGTACAGTTTCGTGCAACCTGGTATTGGCGACCTGCTAACGGCAGACGAACTACAGTTGCTGGAGGCTGCTGGACTGGCGTCGCCCTCGGCCCTGCGGTTGGCCCTTTGGGACGCTGCCAATGCTCGCGGGGGGTTCGTCGCACCAGGCGAACGTGATGCGTTCCTGCGTGACCTGGCCGCCGAGTGGGGTCTGGCAGGCAACTCGGAGGGGATAGACAGATTAGTGCTGCTAGACAGGGAAGCCTCGGCGGTGCTGATGCTCAACGGGGAGCGACCACGAGCAGCTGAGGTGGTACAGCTTTATAATCGCGGCGTGGTGAAGACGCTGCTGGCGCATTCGACAGACGTGCAGTTCCGGCTTGGCAGCTTGCCCGGCGAGGCGTTGCGCAAGGTCTACTTTATTGCTAAACGTAGCGGAGTGCTAGTAGACATCGAGAAGGCCGATCCTGGCGGCTTCGTCCTGACGTTGTACGGCCCGGAGCAGGCGTTCGGCACGGCGGAGAAGTACGGACGACGCCTGGCAAACGTGTCCCTCACTCTACTACGCTCCCTGCTCAGTATAGCGCCGGACGCCGCCATGCACGGCACAGCATCTCTCATCCTGCACGACCGCCCTTACAGGTTCCATCTAACCGGCGAAGTGCTGGAGCGGTTGGAATATGCGCCTGCACCGTCAGAGCGTGAGGCCATCTATAGGCTCGCGGAGCGCGAAGCAGCTTACTCGGTTGGTTCGGCAGTAGACGTGGACATCAGGGAAGATGAGGAAGCGAGTGAGCCAAGCTTCGACAGTCTCATTGAAGCCGCGCTCTACAGGAGCTTCAAATCGCTTGAGAAGCAGGGCTACACGCACGGCTGGCGCATACAACGCGAACCGGACCCACTACTGGCGGACCCTGGTATTGTGCTCATCCCTGACTTTGCCTTCGTTCGTGGGCAACGGCGCGTCTTTATGGAGGTGGCGGGCTTCTGGTCGGCCTCTTACCGCGAGAAGAAGTTGTCCAAGCTCCGCGCGCTCGCCAACGACCATGCTGATACAGCTTTCATCCTGGCCGTGCCGCTCGAGGCCGCAGCCACATTCTCGGGCCTTCCCTTCCCCACAATAGCCTACAAGAAGGACGTTCGGGCAACCGACCTGCTGGACCTCCTCAACAGGCACTTTGGGGAGCGTGAGGAGAGGCAGGAAGCCGCCCAGTTGCATTTCGTCGTGCTTCGTCAGCAGGCAGAGGAACGCGGCTACGTGCCAGAGCGCGAAATTGCAAGTACCTTGCAGGCGTACTCGCGCACCGAACTTCTGGCAGTCGCGTCCAATCTCGGCGGTCCTGACTGCCTCTACATAGCCGGTGTAGGCCTCCTCTCCACCGGCATTATCGAGCGTATACGTGTCGCCCTGGAGCAGGCACTGGATGCTTCGCTCAATGGGCGCATGCCCCTCGACGATGCAGGCTCTGTCGCTGCCCAATGCCTTCAGGCCGCACCGGGCGCTATAGAGGCGCTCGTCCAGCTTTGGCCCGAATTCCAAATCGAGCGTCCCTCGCTCTTTGACTCCTTCCTCCGCCGGGCGTAGCTTTCCGTAGCGCGTTGTCCCGATCCACGGCTTGCCCTCCTTTTTGTCGCGTAGATCAGTTATATACCCGCAATACGTGGGTAAATTAATACCGATATTAAGAAAATTAAGTAATATGGCACTAATATTGAATTTACCCCTTGACAAGCTCGGCGAACTGTGCTAATATGATCTCAACTTCAAGGAAATCAAGCTACTTATTAAGAAAATTGATATGGAGGGTCTACAATATGAATCCATTACCCGGAAAATGTCCGGTTTGTGTAGGAACACTTACAGTAACGCGACTCCAATGTGGCAACTGCGGCACGGGCATAGATGGTAGCTTCGGACTTGGGCAGCTCCAGGCCCTTACACCTGAGCACGTGCAGTTCGTTGAGACGTTCATGCGGTGCAAAGGGAAGATCAAGGACGTAGAAGTTCAACTGGGCATCTCTTATCCTACGGTCGTATCCCGCCTGAACGACGTGGTACGAGCAATGGGCTACGACGTAGAGGAAGGCGACCTGAGCGAGGTAGACCAGTTCGAGTACTACCAGGCCCAGGCTCTCAACCCTCAGAGTGGTGCGTCCAGACAGCCACTATCGCCGACACCGCCTACGCCACCCACACCACCTACGCCGCCCACGATGCCGGGTCGGCCCACCGCAGGTGCTACCCGCGCAAATAGTGAGCGCCGAGAGCAGATACTTGGCGACCTCGCCAGCGGCAAGATCACAGCAGCCGAGGCCCTTCAGAGGCTGAACCAGAAGTAGATTTGCAGCCCAAAGCGGGCCTGCAGTCCAACACGGAAAGGAGAACCTGAACCATGGCAACTACAGCAACTATCGCAAGCTCGCCGATGGGCGACGAATCGACTTTGAGAGGCGTGCGGCGTTCTCGCTTCTCTTTCCACCTAAACACCCGCCGCTCCCGACGCTGGCTGCTCGTGCAATTGGTGAGCATTGCTGTCGACAGCGCGGCAGACGGTACTGAGCCTGCTCTCGCCGCCCGGCACCGAAGGCAACTCAGTGGCGCTCGCCCGACGATGGGCCAGCTACTCGACAACTACAACGACAGGCGTTTCATTTCGGGACGGGCTTAGTAAGCACAAAGCTTGACGAGCTATGGCCCAAAAGGACCGCGTAGACACAGGAGGATACTGTAATGGCAGAGAACGACTTTGGCAATTTTACCCACGAAGATGCAGAGAGTATACGCGAAGACGCACGGCGGGCACGCGAAGATGCGCGGATTGCTCATGAGGACGCGAGAAGGGTCCAGGAAGAGCATGTGCGGTTTGCTCGCGAGGAGAGGGAGAGGGTTAAGCAGGAGCGGGCGCAGTTTGCCCAGGAGGAGCGCGGAATGAAGGAGACGGTAGGTGGCGTCCAGACGATAAACACAGCCCAATTCCCTGAGACCCCGCGCCTCGTGCTGGAACAGCCGGTAGGGGACGTTTCCGTGGAGGGTTGGGACCGCACGGAAATACAGGTGTCCACTACGGACGGTAATGATGCCTTCGATATAGAGATTTCCGGCTCGCAAGTGCTGGTACGCAACAGGCCGAAGAGATTCCGTCTAAACGAAATGATTGAGCCTGCCGTGCGCGAGCTGAACAATTTTGGCCTCGATATGGATCGTATGGCCTCGCGGGTAGAGCGACAAGTGGAGCGTAGTATGCGCAAAATGCGGCATGGCTTCAACGTAAACGTTGACATCGGACGCTGGTCAGGCTCGCATGATTACCAAATCAAGGTACCCCACAATTGCGATTTGATGCTACGCACCAGCAGTGGCGATCTTGGCATCAAGGATGTGCAGGGTACCCTCTACATGCAGTCCACATCGGGCGATGTCCGTATGGAGCGGGTATCTGGCAACCTGCTGGTGACAAGCTCCAGCGGCGACATCCAGATACACGAGCTAAGTGGCAAGCTAGGTGCGAACACCGCTTCCGGCGATGTCACACTCGAAAAGGCCGATCTGCAAGAACTGGGCGTGCATACCGCCAGTGGGGACATCAGGGCCATACTCACGCGGGTGCCTGAGCGCGATTTCGACGTGAGGACCGTCAGTGGGGACCTCAATGTGTTCCT
>JBBSIK010000171.1:0-6511 GCA_038232115.1 Chloroflexia bacterium | reverse complement strand
AGCTACGCGGGCATCGGTGTGTTGAGCAAATATGGCAAGACCGACGTGACCATAGTCTACGTCTTCCCCGGCAGCCCGGCGGAAAAAGCAGGTCTCAAGCGCCGTGACGTTATCACTGAGGTAGATGGTAAGCCTCTCATTGATGCTGATAAGGGGCCGAACCGCATACGAGGGCCAATCGGTACCAACGTGGTGCTTGGCATCACTTCCCCTGGCGAGCAGCAGCGCGCGGTCACTATTACTCGCAGGCAGGTAACAGGCAAAATATTTCCGTCTCTGACGAGGTTGCAGGCGGACCCATCTATCGAATATCTCGTTATACCCAGCTTTGACCAGGACGACATGGGCGATCTCGTGCAAGGTGAGCTAGCCAAGCTACTCAGCGACGGCAAGCCGGTCAAAGGCATCATCATAGACCTACGCGGCAACGGCGGTGGCCTTCTCTCGGCCATGGAAGAGGTGCTGGGCGAGTTCGTTACCGGCAAATGCGGTAGCTATTCGTCGCGCGCAAGCTCGCACGATCTCCTGCCGCCCAGAGGGCCTTTGTACGACAAGCTCAAGGACATGTCGCTCGTTGTGCTGGTGGACAAAGGCTCAGTCAGTGCCGCCGAGATGTTCGCGGGCGCGATGAAGGGCCGGGGACGCGCCAAAATAGTGGGCATTACCAGCGCGGGCAACACCGAGACCGTTTACCCTTACAATATGGCAGACCGCTCGCGCCTTTGGCTGGCGGAGGAAGGCTTCCATATACTCGATGGCTCCAGCCTCGAAGGAATAGGCGTAGTGCCCGACGCCGAGATAAACGTTGATTGGAACAGCTACTCCGAGCGCAACGATCCGCACATCCTCAAGGCAGTCGAATTACTACAAGGCGGGAAATAGGAGCTGGGGGCTGGGGGCTGAAGGCTAGGAAGTAGGAGACGGAAGCGCAAAGATTAAGAAGGCCTCTTCTCTAACAACTTCTCGGCACTCGACATTTTCAACCTGGAACTTTCTACTCATCAAGAGGAATCAATGATGCGTGAAACACAACCTGACCCTTTTGCAGACGTGCCCCAGGTAGATGCCAGGGCCGCGCAGGAGCAGTTCGCGGGCGGCGATGTTGATATACTCGACGTGCGAGAGCCGCAGGAATGGCAGATCGGGCACATAGATGGCGCGCAGTGGATACCTCTGGGCCAGCTACCCACCAGGTGGCGCGAGATCAACCCTGAGCGCAAGCTGGTAGTCGTATGCCTTACGGGCGCGCGGAGCAACTATGCGGCTTCGCTGTTGCGGCAGGTTGGTATAGAAGCTGCGAACCTCGAAGGTGGAATGCTCGCCTGGCAAGCCGAACAGCTACCCATCACGGCACCTGGCATTATCGTCCCTCATTAGGAATCAGGGATTAGGGGTCAGGAAGCAGGAGATGAAAGGCCAGAATGACGTAGAAGTTCCCGGCTAGTCTTGATCTCAGCACCCAGCCTTCACTAGCGCCGCCAGATGTTATCCACAGGCCACACAGCAAGCCTCTAAGTTGTTATAATAAATACGGACGGAACTAAGCTTATCGTGCCTCCGATATAGCGCGGGGTACTAGTCGTCTGTCTGTAGCACTGTAACGCGCAACCCATTTCCGGGTCGTCCGTCTTCTTTTATGTACCTCCTGGGCACAGCCCTATTCAAGCACGACCGGCTACACCGTCAAGCGACATCATCCTTTACACACGCTGGAGTCATAAACCACACGCATATGATAACACTCAACTCAAGCCGGAAAAGCCGTGCCCTATCTATCGGGGCAACGTTCATGTTGCTGGCATCAGTGCTAAGTACGTCGTGGCTCTCAGGAAGGGGCGGTAACAGGGTATCAACAGCTTCGGCAGCCGCCCTGCTCTCGCCCGTGGTCTCACAGGCCAAGATGGATGACGGCCAATTGTTCGGCATGGTAGCGCGCGACCCGTTCTATGAGTTCAATACGGATCCGGTGCATTTTCCTAACGCGGCAAACAGGACCGCGCTTGAGCGGCAGGCCTCTGAGCTTGCCTCGGCGGGCGTGCGCTGGATACGCATGGAGTTCTTCGCCGACTACGACGGCTCCGTCAAGGCAGGAGATATAAACTGGGACAAGTACGACTGGTTCATCAACGAGCTTGCCCCCAGGTACAACCTGAAGGTGCTCGCTCTGCTCAACGTGGGCATGGTGGCCTACCAGGGCCAGACGGTACGCACCATCGCCTTTAACGACCCGCCCGACCGAGGTGGCAGCGATCCCGAGGATGGCTCGAACCACTTTGGCCGCGTGTTCACGGGCCGCGCTCAGACAATCGCCGCCCGCTACGGCTCCAACATTTCCGCCTACGAAATCATCAACGAGCCGAATATTAGCTGGGACTTGTGGGTGGACAGCCATAACGGCGGGGCCGAGATCAAGCCGGAGCGATATGCGGCCTTGATTTCAAGCTCATACAGGGCTATCAAGAACGTAGCGCCCCAAGCGCAGGTCCTCGTGGGTGGTATGCTCGTGGGTTCGCCACCTGAAGGGCAGGACCACGACCAGTTCGACTACCTCTACCAGCTTTATGTGTCGTCATGGGTAGACAAGTACCGCGCCGCCGGCTATAGCAGTCGCCCAGGATGGAACACCGTGCCGTGGGATGGCGTGGCCCTTCACCCCTACTTCCTGGAAACCCCCAAGCTCTTCAGTCTCCTCAAAGAGTTCACCCGCAAGTTGCGCGACCGTGGCGATCCTAGAAGCAAGCTCTGGGTGACAGAGGTTGGCGCCGAGTCTAGGCCACCCGAGGGCCAGGAGGATAACCCCACCTCTGACGAGATGAAGCAGGCAAGTTATCTCCGCGATCTATATACCGGCATCCTGAACGATCCTGAGTTGAAGGCTGAGGTGCCCCATGTCTTCTGGTTCAAGTATGAGGACTTCGTTCCGGGCGACTACACACACAACTACGGTCTGGTGCGGCTCAAGGAGACCGACGCGAAAAATGCCTACGGTCCGACGGGACAGGTGTGGGTGCATAAACTGGCATATAGGACTTATCAGGAGATCGCCCGTGGCGGCACCCTGACGGAGCCGACGAGCAGAGACGACGCGCTCGGCAACAACCAGATATACTTCGACCCGACGGGCCAGGCAATCGCCCCTCAATTTGCCGAGTACTGGCTGGAGAAGGGTGGCCTTGAGCGGTTTGGCTATCCCATTAGCCGCCCAACTCCCATGAACAGCTATCTGAGCCAGGTCTTTGAGCGGGCTATCTTCGAGTACCACCCAGAGTTCGAGGGCACACCCAACGCGGTGCTTCTGCGCCTGCTCGGCAACGAGTTCACACAGGCCCAGGGTATGAGCTTTCGCAAAGCCGACCCGGATGAAGTCGCCTCGGACCGGACCTACTTCCCCCAGAGCGGGCATTCGCTGGGTGGCACTTTCCTGAACTACTGGAACGAAAATGGCGGCCTTGCAGTCTACGGCTATCCGATCTCCGAGGAGATAACCGAGGTGTCGCCTACCGACAACCAGACCTACACAGTGCAGTACTTCGAGCGCAACCGCTTCGAACTGCACCCGGAGGCTGCGGGCACCAAATACGAAGTGCAGCTAGGCTTGCTGGGCGCGAACATGCTCAAAACGAACATGTGGTGGCGGTAGGGACGATTTAGCAAGAGGGGCAATGTTTCCACAATGAATAGAGGCAAGCGTCTTGAGATTGTATTGGCTCTTTGCGCTTGTCTCTTTCTCCTGATAGGCTGTTCCCCACCAGCCGCTAACAATCAGACAAAAGCGGAACCCGACTCCACCGATGTAGCCAGAGCCTTCCAAACTCAGCAGGCAATTAGTCTGCCTGGACCGGAGCCAACAGCCCCGCCCCCAGTAGAGCAGCCCACCCCTTCGGCGCTTGACCTGCTACGCATAGCCTACAAGCAAACTCCCTATCAAGGCAACGTTTTTTACGTGCTTCAAAGTGGGGACGACCTGTATATCCGCTTCGAGCCACAACAATCATATGAGCCTGGTGTGGGCGCTTGGAACACACGGATATCGGTCGGCTCTATCTTGGGCGTTCTGTCCGAGTCTCCCATAATCTACAAGCGCGCTATCTTGATGGCAAACGGCTACCCTCCACCATCCGGTGAGACGATCCATTTCAGCGCAGACGCTCCTGTGTGGCTTGTGTACACACGCGAGGTGGTGAAGAGTCATAAATGGTTGAGCATAGTGAAAGACGTTGACATTTACGCCTTCGCGGAAAGCCAACATCTCGATCCGGGCTTTATTATTACACCCTTCCCGTCTCTCACGCCCGATCCTCACGGCCCGGTCCCACCTGGCATGGCGACCAGGCCGCCCGTAGTTTCTACAACTCCCTAAAAGCAGAGAAGAGCACATCACGCAGGGATTCTCTCTGAGCAAGAGCTACGTTATCGTGGGCCCCGAAACCCAGTCGTAGCCGATTTCCGAGTCGTCGTGAGGGATACGGCCTTCTTCCTGTTTGTCGTAGACGTTGGAAGTGACGTAAATAAGATGCGCTGTATCGCTGATCGCCTTGCAACCATGTGCCACCCCGGCAGGTATTTTCAGTATCTTCTGGCCGTACTCGCCGCCCATGAAAATCTCCTGCAACATGCCCTTCGTGGGCGAGTCGGGTCGCTTGTCATATAGGGCGACCTTGAGTACGCCGACCGGCACGTACCACCAGTCGATCTGCGTGTTGTGGATGTGCCAGGCTTTCGCGGTGCCGTGGAACATCTGCGAATGGCTAAGCTGGGCGAACCCTTCACCAAAGAAGGGATCCGTTTTACGGATAAGCTCTCGAAAGAACCCGCGCTCATCGGTATTTGTCGTCAGTTCCTTGATTACCACGCCCTCTATATTCGACATTCCTGTGTCTTCTCCTTGCATTCAGCCGGCCATGCAGGCTTGCTTCTAGCGATCCGGCTCTTGTTCGTCGTTATCAACAGCGTGGACGCGCTCTGCATCGCTGCCGGCCTGAAGCGACAGCAATATTGCGGGCAACTCGCGTGCCAGGTTTGAGTTGGCAAGCACTCGCAGCGCCCCGGCAGACTTCGCGCGCTTGCGGGCCTCGGCGTCCATGTGCGAACCGAACGCCACCACGGGTATGCCCCGCCCCACCGCCTCGCGCACAGCAGCCTCCCAGTCGCCCCGCGCTCCCATGTCTACCACCATAATCGCACCACCGAGTATCGGAGAGCCAGGCTTCAGCGTTACGGGCCTGTAGCCCGTCTTAAGTGCCATATTCCGCAGAGGTACGCCGAACATCAAATCTGTGCAAACCAGCAAAGCCACCGGCAACTCTGTACCGGCAGTATCTATCTTTTCACTAGTTCTATTTTCGTTTATCATAGCTTGGAGAGCCGATGCCTGGCCTTAAGACTAGCGGTGTAACTCTCTATCGGAGCATCAGGCACTACTGATCACGTTTCACATTTTACGTTTCACGCATTTGTATCAGAAGTTGCCTTATGCGTCAAGCAAAGGTGGGAACTTGTCATTCTGACGCAGCGAAGAATCCAGGATATTAGACATCGTGTCAGACGCGATTTTTGAGATTCTTCCCATTCACTGCGTTCAGGGCTAAAGACTTGCCGCGTTCAGAATGACAAGCCCGATCTGCCACACTGAGATAGTGACTTTAAATAGACCCTGCGGGAAGAGGAGCGAAGTGAGTGGGGCAGTTTTGGGATAGTCCGGAGAATGCAGGGTGGCAAAGCCTCGCGGCACGGCTCGAAGAGCAGACCCGTATTTTCTGGACCATCGACGCTATTTCCAACGACATCAACTCGACAATGACAACCGAGGAGATGCTGCGCAGCTCGCTGGAGCGGATCGCGGCAGTCACGGCGGCCACATCGGGGGGCATCTACGTGCCGCAGGCGGACGGCTCCTGGTTGCTGGCGGTCAGGTACAGCGTGGATGTTACGGCTGCCGATGGGCGTATTACCCTTGGTCCTGACAGCCCCGCGCTCCGGCTGGTGCTCGAATCGAATGGTCCAATCAGTCGCAGCGAGTGGCTGAACGAACCGTCTCAACTCGTGTCCAGAGATGCAAAGATGGCGGGCACACAGAGTTGGGCCGCAGTAGCCCTGGGAGTCCTCGATAGGGTCTGGGGTGTGATGGCGCTGTCAAGTCTCAACTACAACAACTTCAGCACCGTACATATGGAGCTCCTGCGAGTCACAGGCCAACTTTTGGGGCTTTCCCTTACCAACACGGTCATGCACGAGCAGGCGCTTATGCAAGCGGGTGCCCAATACCGAAGGCAGATGGCCGAGATGGACACCGTGCTTGGCAGCATGTCTGACGGCCTCATTATTTGCGACGACCAGGGCATAATAGTACGGGCCAACCGTGCTGCCAGACGCATACTGGGCAGGCCTTTATCCACACTCCGCGGCTCGTCCATACTGACGGAAGAATGGAACAACAGCCTCAAAGGCGCAAAGAACGAGGGAGGCGAGCACGATTGGCCCCTGCGCCGCGTGATATACGAGGGCGATGAGT
>JBBSIK010000170.1:0-6525 GCA_038232115.1 Chloroflexia bacterium | reverse complement strand
TGGGCGATCTCTCCGACGCTCAGGCGGTGGTTGTGCGATACAATGTAGACGAAGTGATTATCGCCCTGCCCATGCATGAGCACGAGCGATTGGTGAACCTTGTAGCGCAACTCTATGAGCAGCCGGTGCGCGTGCGTGTGGTGCCGGACGTGTTCGACCTGGCATTTCACAACGCCACCATGGAGAGCATGGGCGGTATCCTCTTTATTGGATTACGGGATCCTGCCATAGATGGGGTGCAGCGCCTGCTCAAGAGGCTCATGGACATCTTCTTTTCGGCGCTTGCCTTTTTGCTGCTGTCGCCATTGTTCATCGCCGTCTCCCTGCTTATCTGGCTAGAAGACCACGGGCCGATATTCTACAAAGCACAGCGCGTGGGCGAGAACGGCAGACTCTTCACCATGTGGAAGTTTCGCTCGATGATGGTGAACGCCGACAAGTTGCAGGAGGAGATAAACCGCCAGAGCACCTCCGGCAACCTGATCCATAAAGTGCCTGGCGACCCACGTGTGACCCGCATTGGCCGCTTTATCCGGCGCACCAGCGTAGACGAGTTGCCCCAGTTGATAAACGTGCTGAAAGGCGAAATGAGTCTGGTTGGGCCGCGCCCTGAACTGCCGTGGATGGTGGCGCACTACCAATTATGGCAGCGCAAGCGGTTTGCCGTGCCCCAGGGTATCACCGGCTGGTGGCAGATCAACGGTCGCAGCGATGCCCCTATGCACTTGCATACCGAGCACGATCTGTATTACATACAGAACTACTCGCTCTGGCTCGATTTACAAATCCTCTGGCGGACAATCGGTGTCATCTTGTCCGGCAAAGGCGCGTACTAACCTGTTGCGATCCTCCATCGTTTCCTCGCGCTGTGACTCTCTGGGCAGCATATATCCTGCAAAGTTGCGCTATCTGCCTCCTATACCGTCTATCCGTCCATCTCTCGTCCTTGCTCTTGTTTAGCAGCCAATGGCCGAGCCTATAAGTGCTCACATTCGCGCGTATCGGCCTCATAGAAATCGAAGGGAGTCCAGGTTCCAGCCATCAATGAAAATCGCGGTCTGGCATAATCTACCGAGCGGCGGCGCAAAGAGGGCGCTCTACTATCATGTGAGGGGGTTGGTCGAACGGGGCCACCAGGTGGAATGTTGGACCCTGAGTAGCGCCGACAGGTCCTATTTGCCCTTGAGCGAACTGGCTCCTGAGCATGTGATCCCACTGGACTGGCAGCCAGTCGAGCCGCGCATCGGCAGGTCCTTTGCCCTGTATCCCAACACAGTTAGCTGCCGCCGTGCGGTAGATAAAGCCAGTAAGCGGTGCGCTCGTCAGATCAATGAGGACGGGTTTGATGTGGTCTTTGCGAATAGTTGCCGCTATTTCCTCATGCCTTCTATTGTGCGCTTCTTACGGAGACCCACAGTTCTGTATTTACAAGAGCCAAACAGGTACTTGTATGAGGCCCGTCCGGTTTTGCCCTGGATTGGCGCTCTCCGTGGCTCCCAGGAGCCTCTGCGCTCTTATCTTCGTAACGCGCTCGTCCAGCTGCTTCTCCTACCAATCCTCCGCATGAACGCAAGAGACGAATGGCGCAGTGCCCATGCCTGTAAAACGATCCTGGCTAATTCATATTACAGTTGCGAAAGTATTGTGCGCGCTTACGGGCGTGATGCTCAGGTGTGTTATCTTGGCATTGACACTGACCTCTTTCGCAACCTCAAGAAAGAACGAGAGCGGTTTATCGTGGGCGTTAGCGCGTTTGACAGGGCCAAGGCGATAGAGTTGGCGATTCGCTCGGTATCGTTGTTGCCCCAACCTCGGCCCCCACTGTTGTGGATTGCGAATGCCGGGGAAAAGGCCTATATAGATGAGCTATCTCGGTTGGCGGCGGATTTACGGGTGGACCTACATGTGAAGATGGGCATTTCTGATACTGAGCTTGTCGCTATACTGAATCGCGCCGCGTTGATGCTCTACACTTCCAGACTTGAACCGTTTGGCCTGGCCCCTCTCGAAGCCAATGCTTGTGGCACGCCTGTCGTCTCTGTGGCTGAAGGCGGTGTGCGAGAAACGATAAAAGATGGCATCAACGGCTATCTGGTAGAGCGTGACGCGGGGGCTATTGCGCAGGCTGCTGCCGCTCTTCTAGATGATCCTGCACTCGCCAGGCGTATCGGCGAAAGCGCCGCAGCTTATGTCCGTCAGGAATGGAGCCTGGAGCGGGGAATAGATCACCTCGAAAGCTACCTATTGGGGGCAGCGGGCACCTCCAAGCATCTCCGGCCTCGCGTGTCGGTTAGCTCTCCGCAGGACAGGGCCTAGTGCGAGTATCTACGATCATCGTCAATTGGAACAGCAAAGATGAACTGCTCCGATGCTTGCAGTCAGTTGTTAATTGTACTGATGTTGGCCTGGATGAAACGATAGTGGTGGACAACGGCTCCCGCGATGGAAGCACCCAAGAGGTACGCGCGGAGTACCCTGAGGTCGTTCTCGTCGAAAATAGGGCTAATCTCGGCTATGCACGCGCCAACAACCAGGGTTTCGAGCGGAGCAGTGGCGACTTTATTTTCCTCCTCAATCCCGACGCGCAACTTACCGCCGGGTCCGTAAACGCACTCTTACACGCCTTTAGCACGCTTCCCGACGCGGGCGCTCTCACAGGACGCCTCATGGACAACACCCATAAACAGCAGCATTATATCCATGCCTTTCCCACCCCTCTGGATGCGATGTTATACTCTACTTTCGTGGGGCGGCTGCTGCCGGAGCATCGGAGACGCGCGGCCAGGCGCTATTTTCTCCCGGACCTGGACTATACACGGATGCAGCCTGTACCTCAGCCGCCGGGCGCTTGCCTGATGCTGCGCCGTTCTGTGCTGGGGGGCAAGTTGATGGACGCGCGCTTTCCTTTGTTTTTCAACGACGTGGACCTGTGCAAACGCATCTGGGAAGTTGGCTACAAGATATATTATGTGCCGGATGCACGGGTATTTCATACGGCGAACAAGGGGGGTGTGGAGAAGGCCGGTTCTTTGCTTCAAATCGAGTATGCGGTAAGCATGCTGAGATATTTCAAGAAGCACTATACCCGTTGGGATTATGCCACAATGTACGCCATATTGGTACTGCACTATTTACTTCTATTCCTCGCAAGCAGCGTCCGGTCGTTGCTGAGTGGCAAGCCGACGCCTTTGTTCGCCCGACCTATCCGCGACTCGTTGGGGCTTCTATTGCGGCTTGTTCAGGGGCGCAGCTTCTTCGAGGGCGGTAGTCCTGAGTGGTAGCTATTGCCTTCACGCTAATTACTGGCCGAGACAATTGTGCTATGACGCTGCCTGGGCAGGGAAGTTGTGAAGGCACGCACAAAATGGTATCATTTCGGTTAGCACTAATATTATGAAGCCTGTAATATTGAAAACTGAGAGCGGCGCTGACTCGCTTATAAAGGGTGCGGCAGCACAACCGTTGCGGGTAAGAGTCAAAGCGTCAAAGGGTTGGTCGTCACTCAATCTGGGTGAACTGTGGCAGTATCACGAACTACTATACTTCCTCGTCTGGCGCGATATTAAGGTACGCTATAAGCAAACGGTGCTGGGCGCAGGCTGGGCCATCATCCAGCCACTGTTCACAGCGATAGTGTTCAGCCTCTTCTTCGGCAACCTGGGTAAGATGCCCTCCGACGGCATACCTTACATGATCTTCGCCTACACTGCCCTTGTGCCCTGGACATTCTTTGCCAACGGTCTCAACCTGGCCTCAAACAGCCTCGTGGGCAGCGCACACCTGATCTCGAAGGTCTACTTTCCTCGGCTCGCCGTGCCTCTAGCCACCGTGCTCGCGGGCGTGCTCGACTTTGTGCTGGCCTTTATTGTGTTGCTGGTGATGATGTTCTTTTACGGCATAGCGCCCACGTGGAACGTGATATGGCTGCCCTTCTTCCTGCTGTTAGCTTTCATCACCGCGCTGGGGGTTGGCCTGTGGTTCTCGGCCATGAACGTGCAATTCCGCGATATTCGCTACATCACGCCTTTCCTGACCCAGATATGGCTCTTCGCATCTCCCATCGCCTACTCGAGCAATCTGCTGTCCGATCCCTGGCGGACGGTCTACAGCCTCAACCCGATGGTGGGTGTAGTGGAGGGGTTCCGCTGGGCTTTGCTGGGCACGAGAGCCATGCCGGGGGGCGCGTTGTTCGCCTCGGTGGTTGTGGCCGTGCTGGTGTTGGTGAGCGGGGCGTTTTACTTCCGCCGCATGGAAAAGTCGTTCGCGGATGTGGTCTGAGCATGAGTGATATTGCAATCCAGGTGAATAATATCAGCAAGCAGTATCGCATCGGCGGCAAGCAGGAGGCATACAGGACCCTGCGCGACATGCTGTCGGATACGCTCACCGCACCCATGCGGCGCACCATGAAGCTGTTGCGCGGTGATGCCCTCAGCGCCGCCGGGGCGAGCGAGACTTTCTGGGCGCTCAAAGATGTGTCGTTCGATGTGAAGCAGGGAGATGTGATTGGGATCATCGGGCGCAACGGAGCCGGCAAAAGCACGCTGCTCAAGATCCTTTCGCGAATCACCGAGCCGACGAGCGGTTATGCTGACATTAATGGGCACGTTGGCTCGCTGCTTGAGGTGGGCACGGGCTTTCACCAGGAGCTTACAGGGCGAGAAAATATATTTTTGAACGGGGCGATCCTGGGTATGCCCCGCACCATGATAGATCGGAAAATGGACGAGATAATCGCATTTGCCGAAATCGAAAGGTTCATTGATACCCCAGTAAAGCACTACTCCAGCGGCATGTACATGAGATTGGCCTTTGCGGTGGCCGCCCACCTTGAGCCGGAGATATTGATTGTGGATGAGGTGCTGGCGGTGGGCGATGCTGCGTTTCAGAAGAAGTGCATAGGCAAGATGAGCGATGTAGCCAGGGAAGGTCGCACGGTGCTGTTCGTGAGCCACAACATGGTGGCTATCCAGTCACTATGCAACGTCGGTGTCATGTTGAACAAGGGACAGGTGGATATGGTAGGTCCAATCGGGGCGGTAATCTACCGTTATCAAGGCCTACTTCAGCGTGTTACCTCACTGGAAGGTATCCGGGGAGTGCAGGTGCTGACGGTGAGGATTAGCTCCAAGCCGGAGGGTCGGCCATTTACGCCTGAAGGCTCGCTGACTGCCGAGATGGAGTTCTTTACCGACAGGCGTCTGCCCAACTCATACCTGAACCTGCACATAGATGACGCCGAAGGGCTGAGTGTGATACATACTCGCACCGACATGTTCGGCGAGCGGCCCACTTTTGAGCCGGGCCTGCATCACGTTCGTGTGAACATACCCCGGCTGAGTATACGCGCAGGTATATACAGTCTCTGGTTCCGCCTCTTTAACAACAGCGGCGAAGAAATGGAAATCGCCGACTCCGAGCGGATCATGCTGGAGGTGGACGGCCCGCAGGTTGGCGGCATGGTCTCGGTTCCGTGCGAGTGGTCGTGGTCGGAGGCCGAGATTCCAACTTCCTGACGATCAGTCCGGGTTGCTATAGTTTGAACAACGACACATCTAATCGGGAGACTAATACGTGCCTGCTGCGGATATCAAGCTATTGGTTCTCTGTCCTCTTGTGAGCCTGGGTGGGGGCATTCGGCTCCTATCCCAACTCATACCTGCGCTGGCCCGCGATCCCCGTGTGGAATCTATCCAGTTAGTTGTGCCTAAGAATACCGTCCGCATCGTGGATATAGACCCAAGCGGCAGGCTGCCCATTGAGCTTTTGGAACTGCGGTCCAACGTGTCTCAGCCTCTACCAGAATGGCTTGCGGCTCGAGGTAGAATCCTGGGGATACGTGGAACCGGGAAACTAAAGCATGTGCTACGCGCCTGGTGGCGGCATCTCCAGACAAGAGAACTGAGTGCGGCGCTGCGTGATGCCATCGGCGATTGCGATTTGCTCTACTCCCCCTGGCCTCAGCACAACGACTTCCCTCGCGTTGACAAGCCCGTTATCTGCACCCTTCAGGATACAACGCTTCTTGACTTCCCCGAAATATCGGGTCAGGCGGAAACTGAGAGCGAGTTCAGTCTTTCACGCGATTGGATACACAAGTCCGCCCAGGTGGTGGTTTCGTCCCAAGCAACTAAAGCTAATCTCACCAGGCTTTTCGGTCCGGTCGCCTCATCAGCAGTTGTAATTCAACACGCGGTCTTACCTGGAACACTTGAGACGCACGAACTAGATAATACGTTGCTGGAGAAGCTGCCGAGTAAGTATGCAGTATTCCCTGCCAATGTAAGCGTGCATAAAAATCATTACGCCCTCCTGATTGCGTGGGCGCGCTTCTCTCGCCGTAATGAGTTTCCTCTTGTCCTCTTCGGGCCCCACACTGACGCTTTGACCTCCAACGTTTTTGACGGCTGGCTTTTTGTGAGGCTTAGAGGCGTGATCAAGCGTTACGGGCTTCGGTTGGGCAAAGACCTGTACATATTGGGCCATGTGGCTAACGAAGACGTGCTGCCACTGATTCGCCGTGCA
>JBBSIK010000169.1:0-6556 GCA_038232115.1 Chloroflexia bacterium | reverse complement strand
GAACGTTTCGACCTGAACGATACCATATCGCGTTCGGGTGGCGCACGGGGCGAGAGCCTTGTGGAGCTACTGGACGAGGCATATGATACGCTTGCCCTCAATGAAATGCTCGATGAGGCGACGCCCCCTTCCAAAGTCGAGCGTATTACCACAACCACACACGCCAAAGCCAGCATCACCCCCAAAAATGGAAGTGGTACCGGGGCCGAGTTGGAGATAGATGAGATCACGGTACTCGAGACCACTGCGGCAGAGTTGGAGGAGAGCGAGCCGGACCCCGACGAGCTAGAGAAGGTAGACGAAGCTGTAGGGGCCGACAAGCCCGAGGAGCTGGAGCGGTTCATAGATCGCGCTCTCACCATGGAAGGCGTATCGGTAGACGACTCGGTGCGAATCTACCTGCGTGAGATAGGCCGCACTTCACTCCTCAAATCCCCCGAGGAGAGCGCGCTCGCCGAGAGGATGGTCCAGGGCCGCAACGCCGTCTCCGAATTGGATTCCTACAAGGCGAAAATGGCCGAAATAGCCGCGTTCACCACCAAGATCGAGGAGTTAAAGAGGATCGAGACCGGTTCGGGCAACTCAGAAGGCGATTTGTCTGGGCAGATACGGGGCTATAGCGAGCAAATCGCCAGGCTCCAGGATGATGTTGCTAATTACGACGCGACACACCTGCACGAGCTTGAAAGCATCAAACATACCGGCGACCAGGCCAAGCAGACACTGGTGCAAGCTAATCTGCGCCTCGTGGTGAGCATAGCCCGCCGCTATATCGGGCGTGGCCTGTCGCTGCTCGATCTGGTACAGGAAGGCAATATCGGCCTGATGAAAGCGGCGGACAAATTCGACCACCGCAAGGGCTTCAAGTTCTCCACCTACGCCACATGGTGGATCCGCCAGGCGATCACCCGCTCCATTTCCGACCAGAGCCGCACGATCCGTCTCCCTGTACATGTAACCGAGATGGTTACCAAGCTGCGTCGCGCCGCACACGACTTGCAGCAGCAACTCCTGCGCGAGCCGACCGAGGAGGAGCTTGGTAGGGCACTGAGCATGCCGGCCGAGCGCGTGCGCCGCATTCTCGATATGGCCCGCCACCCGGCCTCCCTGGACGCGCCTATGGAAGAAGGCGAAGATAGCTTCCTCGGCGACTTCATCGAGGATGAGAGCACGGGCGCGCCCGAAGAAGAGGCTAGCCGCCAGATGCTCAAGGAGCAAGTCGAGGACATCCTCAGCAAGCTCACCGAGCGCGAGCGCAAGATATTGGAAATGCGCTATGGCCTGGCTGACGACCGCCCGCGCACGCTTGAAGAAGTGGCCCGCGAGTTCAACATCACCCGCGAGCGCATCCGCCAGATTGAGACACGTATTCTGCGCAAGCTCCGTTACGCACGCTACGGCGCTAGCAAACTCAAGGGCTATCTGGACTACTAACACCCTGACCGCACGCAGGCATACTTTGTCCATAGAGCCGTCCTCTTTGCAGGGGACGGCTATTTATTTGGTAGAGAACTATAACTTTGCACCAGTTCTGAGTCACTCCCCAGGGCTGATGCAAAGTGGCTCTTAGTAGGAGTTGAATAGCCCACCAGCATAATGTCATTCCTCACTACGTTCGGAATCGGGTGGGTATGCAACCATGCTGAATTAGAGAAAGTGAGTGGCAAGATTGAGTGGCAAGATCGTAATGGAGTACGACGACCAGCCGATTCCTCACTATGCTCGGAATGACACTATGCTGTTTGGTGCTGTTGATTGCTACTTACATGTCTTTGCATCACCTGTGAGTCACTCTCCAGGAAACAAGACATTCTGGCCGCAAGCTGTTAAACTATCAGGTAGGTAGAACTTCTCACTCTTACATCACAATAGATAGGCAGGTATATGGCGAGAACACGAACACGGCTGCCACTCTTCTTAGCCCTGGCAGCATTCGCAGCTATCATAGCGGGTGGCATCTATATGGCGACACACCAAGATGGCATGACCAACGGTGTAGCGCAGGTGCCACCAACGGGCGACGACTGGCCCGCCTACATGCACGATGCGGCACGTTCCGGCTTCAATTCCGGCGAATCCAGGCTTTCCCCTGGTAACGCGGCGAACCTCAAGCTGCTCTGGATGCGCAAACTCGGCAATGTACTGGCGGCACAGCCTATCGTGAAGGGCGATACGGTTTATGTTGGCTCATGGGACGGTTTTCTGTACGCTCTCAATACAAAAGACGGCACCGAGCGGTGGAAGCAGAATCTCGGTCTCACCACGTCGAAGCGGTGCGCGCCCAGCACGGCAGGCATCTCCTCGTCGCCCGCCGTGACCGACAACGCACTTTATATAGGCGGAGGCGACGAGTTTCTCCATGCGCTCAACCCTCATACTGGCGAATCACTCTGGAAGTTCAAGACCGGCGACAACAGCGAAACGGGAGGGGCTTACAACTGGGCATCGCCGTTCGTCTACAAAGGCCGCGTGTACACGGGCATCTCCTCCTTCTGCGACAAACCCTTTCCCAACGGGCAACTCTGGGGCATCAATGCAGAGACCGGGCAGGCCGAGCAGCATGTCAATTTCGTGCCGGAAGACCAGCGAGGCGGCGGCATCTGGACCTCCCCCGCCGTAGACGAGGCATCCGGCTCGGTGTTCGTCACCACCGGCTCGGGCGAATACTACATCCCGCATGCCTACAGCATGGCCCGCCTCAACCCTACCACGCTCGCGGTGGAGGACGCCTGGCAGATACCCATCGAGGTGCAGGTGTTTGATGGCGACTGGGGCACATCACCAACTCTATTCAAGGACAAGAGCGGCACTCTCATGGTGGGGGGCGCGGCCAAGAACGGGCACTATTACGCCTTCCACGCAGATAGCATCGGCAAGGGGCCTGCCTGGGACGCTAAGATAGCAGACGGCGGCCAGTGCCCACAGTGTGGCGACGGCATCATCTCGACGAGCGCGTATGCCTATGATACGGTGTACGCAGCCGGTGGGTACTTCTCGCTCGGGCAGGCGCAGAAGTTCGCGGGCACGGTCAACGCGCTCGACCCCACTACGGGCGCGATCAAGTGGATACACCCTACACAAGGCTCCGTCTTGCCCGCGCTGGCAGTGGCGAACGGCCTGGTATTCGCGGCGGCAGACGACACAATCGAGGCGCTGGACGCGGCTTCCGGCAAGCTACTGTGGGAGTACGCCACAGGCGCGGGTATCTATGCCGCGCCTACGGTAGCAGGTGGTGTGCTCTACGTCGCCTCCAACGACGGCTATGTATATGCATTCAGCGTGGGGCCGTACAGTGAGAAGACCGAAGCGTATAAAGTTGGAAGCGTGGGCAGCAACCCGCCCGGCTTCACGCCCTTCCGCAAGCCCATGCCCGCCGCCAAGCTACAGGGGCCTGAGCAGTGCTTCTCGGATACGGGGCACTGCGCACGCGGGGGCTTTCTGGATTTCTGGCGTGCTAAAGGCGGTCTGGAGCGATTTGGCCCGGCGGTGACGGACGAACTGAACGAAGCGGGCCGTACCGTACAGTACTTTCGCAACGCAGCACTCGAAATCACGCCCGACTTTGAGGGGCATCCGCAGGTGAGACTCAGCAAGCTCGACTTCCGCCTGTTCTACTACACGCCTGAAAACAAAGCGTTCGACGCAGCAGACGCGGCGCAGGGTGCCACCTTCGTGCCTGAGACGCACCACAACCTTTCCGGGCCGTTTCTCTCCTACTGGCACACGCACGGCGAGGTAACGGGTCTGGGCTATCCTGTGAGCGAACCGTTCGAGGAGTACAGCGTGCTGGACGACACCACCCACCACGTGCAGTACTTCGAGCGATCCCGGCTGGAACTTATCAAAGGCCCCGATGGTGCCGACCAGGTGGTTCTAGGTGCTCTTGGCTTGCAGAAGTACAAGCAGCGTTACGGCACCTTGCCATAGACAGCCTCTAGCCACTGACCCATATCGCCCACGTTTCCACCACCAATCCACCAGCAGCAAAGCCGTTATATAATCGGCCTTGTATGAGCACCTTCACTCCCCTCTACGTCCACACACATTTTAGCCTCCTGGGCGGCCCTGCATCCCCAAGCGACTGGTGCCGAGCAGCCGCCGGATCGGGCTACAAGAGCATTGGTATCGCTGACCGAGGGCCATTGGCGGGGTTGCCGTCTTTCGCCAGAGCCGCGCAGGAAGCCAACATAGAGCCGATCTTCGGAATGGAACTGGACATCCTGCTGCCTTCGCCGGACATCGCAAAAAAGCAGCCTGTGGCGCTATTCGCCCGCGATCAGGAAGGACTCGAAAGCATGGCGAAGCTCGCGGCTATTGCCTATGCTCAGTGGCCAAGTCGGGAGGATGCAGTCACCTGGGAGGCGTTCCTGGCCCACTCGCCAGGGCTGGCGCTGGCGCTGCTCGGAGGCGGGGCGAACGGCGGAGCAAGCGCATTTGTGGGCGCTTCCGCTGATGCCCTCGCGGAATGGGGAGGCAAGCTAAAGGAACATTTCAGCGATGCAGCATTTGTTGGGTTGCCCCACTACGGCAGGCCCGAAGATGATGCGCTCGCCGCGAGAGTAGCCACGGCTGCGAGCCAACTCGATCTACCCCTTCTCGCTATGCCCGCCGCCCGCTATCTGCGCCCGGAAGATGTGCCCGCATATGATGCCCTGAAGGTAGCCAGGCAACACGCAGGCTGGAAACAAGGCGAAGTTGCCCCGCCGTCCGGCTCAAGCTGTATGGAATACCTCAAGCCTTCCGATGAAGCTGCGGACATGTTCGCGTCTATGCCGGAAGCCGTGGAGAATGTAGCCCGCGTGGTGCATATGTGCTCCGGCATAAACGCACTCGGCCTTTATGCTAACGGGCAAGATCAGACCACTGAAGAGCGCGAACAGCTACAAGGGATCGTCACCGAACGCCTGCTCAAGCTGTTGGGGACAGACTGCATACCGGAAGACGTGGAGCAGAGACTGCTGAAGGAGTTGGATGCGCTGGAGAAGCGGAAGGCCCTGCCTGCGTGGTCTGCGCTCGCCACAATGGGCCATGTGCTGCGCAACCTTCGCAATGGGCAGCCTCAACTTCTATTCGGCGCGCCCCTCGGCACAGCGGACGGCTCGCTGCTAGCCTACGCGCTCGGCATTTCGCCACTCAACCCCCTCGATTATGCCCCTCCTGCCTGGCTCAACTACGCAGAAGATGAGAACTCGCTTCATGTTCTGCCACCGCCCGGCTTAGAAGTGCCCTCGAACAGGCGCGACGCTATACTGGCCGCTATCACCCGCGAATACGGCCCCACACGCACCGCACTGGCCGCCTGCCCTATTGATATAGACCCACTGACCGCGATCTGGGCTGCCTCCCATGTATTGAGCACGCCCGGCGAGGAAACACGGGTACTTGCTCTACAAGTCATGTCGAAAGGCTGGGACGCTCTGGCGACCGAGGAGGACTCGGCTACCGCAAGGATGGCTATAGCGCTCCGAGGCGCGCCTCTGACCTTCAAGCCCGACGCCGATATGCTGCTGGTCGCGCCATCAGGCAGATCACTCCCCGCGTGGCTACCGGTACTACACATGGCAGACACGCAGGCAGCCGGATGGGTACCCTGGGCCGAGGAGACGGTGGCGCACATGGGGCTACCCGCCATAACGCTGCGACCCTCAGCATCGCTGGCTCTGCTCGACACGGTGCTCCACACCGCCACGCACTATCCGGGGCCAGGCCTCGCCGCCGAAGAGTTGGATATGTTAGCTTTTCCCGACCTGAGTGCGGAAGCGACTGTGCCCATCATCCGGGGGGAAGTGCTGGGTATCCCATACATCAAGGCTGCGACTGTGAAGGGTTGGAAGGGAGAAATCACCGTAGCTAGCGCGGCAACGATGGTTGTCAAATCGCTGGTTCGCGGCAAGCCTCCCGCCGCGCCCAAACTCGACCTGTGGACCGAAAAAACAGCCGATACAGGTGGCGACCTTCTCTATAGGGACCAGTTCGATGCCCTAGCATACGCCGCCGCTGAGCTATCACCCCTGAAAGCTGCCAAACTACGCCGCGCGATCCTGGGCAAAGATGCAGAGGCTCTGTCGAAGGTAAAAGCCAGTTTCGCGGAGGCCTGCGCGAGGCACGATCTGGGCGAGGAGGACACCTTTGCTCTCTGGCAGGCGCTTTCCGGCGGGGCGGCGGGCCTACAATCGCGTTACGCAGCCACGGCCTGGGGGCGAGTGGCTATGTGGGCCGCGCACATCAAGGCGGCACACCCGGCAGCTTACATGGCGGCGCTATTCGGCGACAACATCGAGCGCAGCCGCACACCGGTGCCCACCCTGGCTGACGAAGCCCGGCGATTGGGCGTTGCTATAAAGGCTCCCCACGCTGGCTACAGTCAGGCCGCGCCTTCATTGGAGCGTGAAGGACCAGAGTGGGCTGTGCTGTGGGGCCTTGCACTCGTGCCGGGTTGGGGTAGGCAAGTAGCAGAGCGATTTACCGCCCTCCGGCCAAAGGAGGGTTTTGCCGGAATGTCCCACATGGCGCTTGCAGCCGTTGACGCCGGATTGAGCATGGAGCAGATCGAGAG
>JBBSIK010000168.1:0-6566 GCA_038232115.1 Chloroflexia bacterium | reverse complement strand
TGCTGAGGCGATGCGGGTGGCCCGTAACGCTGTGGTGCTCGTCAACCCGGTGCAATCGGTTGAGGCCGATGTAGCGGAGGAAACCCTCGACGAGTACATACGCTGGATTCTGGATGCTCAACAGGAGCAATTGCGCGAACATCGAGAGTTTGGCCTGCCCGACTTCGGCGCAACTGTGGCCGCCTTCCAGGATCGCGGCTGGCAGACGCTCAACTTCCCCGCGGCCAATGTCTATAATTGGCTGCTCATGATGATCGCCAAGCACTATTTGATCTCACTGCGGGACGAAAAGGCATCCAGCTTCGAGCGTACCCTAGACCGCTTCTATAATCTCGCCTTTTCAGACGGTGACCGCAGCCAACCGGCCTATCGCGGCGTAATGGTGGCGGTGCGACCTGGCCTGGAAGGCGCTCTCCACCAGATCGAAGCGGCCTATCCACCTGTTGAAACGTCCAATACCGCCAACACCGAGCGCCTACAGCTTACCCAGGTGCTCATGACCTTGCTCGACCTCAAGACAGCCAACCACGAAGACCGCCTCTTGCGAGAACAGATCGAAGCCCGCGACCGTCACGTCATGTCTATGGAGCAGCGCATGGCGGTCATGGACGTTCAGCTTGACCGCGCCAACCACGATCTGGAGCAGATGTACGAGATGCAAAAGAGCGCGGACGATCTCAAGGCTGAACTGCAACGGAGCCAGGATGAGCGGCAACGGAGCATCGAAGCCAAAGACCGTCACATAACGAACCTCACCTCCCGGCTCGAAAGCGAGGTACGCAGCAAAAACGAGCACATCCTCTATCTAGAAAAGCTCCTCCAGGGTATAGAAGCAGGTCGCGTTCTCCGCCTCACCCGGCGAATGTCACGGCTGCTGGGAAGATGAGCCGATTTCGGACTGGGATTCGCAACTCGTAACCTACCACTAACCACTGAATTGAACCACCCCCCTGACTACATAGCACCTGACAGCCCGGACCCCGCGCAGGCAACTCTAAACCTGCCCTTTGTTGACGGCCCCCGCGTGCCGGAGGCTCAACTGCCGGACGCGCAGTCCACAATCCACAATCCAGAACCCGAAACAGGTACTCTGCCTACTGTCACCGTTGTCGTGCTCAACTACAACGGCCTCAAGCACCTGGATACCTGCTTCACCTCCCTTCTCGCGCTCGACTATCCTATGGACCGTCTAGAGTTGATGCTGGTGGACAACGGTTCGCGGGATAGGTCGCTCGACTTCATGCGAGAGCGGTTCCCAACGGTGCGGCTCGTGGAAACGGGCGCTAACCTGGGGTTCGCGGCGGGCAACGATTACGGAGCCGAGCGAGCGACTGGAGAGTATGTCGCGTTCCTCAACAACGACACACGAGTCGAGCCGGACTGGTTGTTGGAGCTTGTCAGGGGCATACAAGCGGGCGAAGAACGTGGCGTGGTATGCACTTCCTCTCTTATGCTCGACTGGGAAGGCAGGCGTATAGACTTCCAGGCAGGCGCACTCAACTTCCACGGGTTCGGCTTCCAACCGTCCTATGGCCTCTCCGTCGAAGCAGCCCTGCCGGAATATTTCCCAGGCTCCGGTAAGGCCGAAAATCCAAAATCCAAACCCGAAAATCCAAAACGGACTGATCTTCTGTTCGCGTGTGGTGGCTCGATGCTCATCCGGCGCGATGTGTTCCTCTATGTTGGAGGCTTCGATCCCGATTACTTCGCCTTCTTCGAGGACGTTGACTTAGGCTGGCGACTCTGGATTATGGGCCATCGCATAACCCTCGTGCCTACTGCCATCACATACCACCGGCATCATGGCACGGCTGGGAGCATACCACACCATCGGGTGCAGGTGCTCTACGAACGCAACGCCCTCTACACCATCTACAAGAACTACGAAGACGCCAACCTGGAGCGCATACTGCCTGCCGCCTTGCTCCTGCTCGGCCAGCGCGTAGTGCGCTTCATGGAACTGGGTGGCGTTGATCTCCGGGAATATGACTTCACGCAGCCACCCACTGCTCAATCCTTGCTCCTCGATCCGCACGAAAATGTTCACCGCAATGCTGTCGCCAACCTGCTGGCCGCCGACGAGTTCCGCGCCAATCTGGACAGCTGCAATGCTAAGCGCGAGTGGATACAGGCCAACCGCCAGCGCACCGATGAGGAGCTATTTGCCCTCTTTGGGCAGCCGGGACGTGTTCACCTGCTCAACCACGGATCGGACGCGGCGTACTCGTCCACGCACCACACGCTGCTCCATGAGTTCGACATCGAGCAACTCTGGCAGGACCAGCCGAAGGAAGTGCTGGTCATCAGCCCCGATGTGCTTCCGGTGGGCGATATTCCGGCCAGTGGGTCCGGTATAAGAGCATGGGCGCTCGGCAAGGGGCTGGAGAGTCGAGGCCACCACGTGCGCTTTACGATGCCCGCGGCCGCCCTGGTCGGACGTGAAAAGCAGGTGCCGCCCCAATACGTGCAGGGGGCATGGACGCCTGAAACGCTACAGTCAATCGTGGACGCGCTAGCCCCCGATGTAGTGGTGTCGTGCGGCTGGCCCAACCTGACATGGCTGCCCAGAGCGAACCTGCCGGTGGCGCTCGACCTGACCGGGCCTCATTTCCTGGAGCGAATCTACCAGGAGCACCGAGATGTCGAGACTAACTCTGAGGAGAAACTCGCGGCGATGCGCGGGGCCGATTTCTTCACCTGTATAGGCGAGCGCCAGCGATACTATTTCACAGCGTGGCTCGCGCAGGCAGGTGTTGGTCCGGACGACATAGAAGCCGCACTCAAGGTCATTCCGTATTCGCTTAGCCCGGAGCAGCCGGAGCACCATTGGCCTGATAACTGGGAAGGCCAGCCGGTGCGCTTCGTGTATGGAGGCATCTTTCTACCGTGGCAGAACCCTGCCCAGGCGCTACTCACGGTGGCATCCACATTGCAGGAGCAAGAGCGCGGCCAGTTGGAGGTGATAGGTGGCAAGCACCCGTTCCACTCGGTAAACACCGGCGGGTTTGGCCCTCTGGTGGACAAGCTGGCGACTATGCCGGGTGTGCATATGTCGGGCCTGCTCCCTCATAGCGAACTGGTGGACCGCTACACGCACGCGCACGTCGCTGTGGACGTGATGATGCCCAACGCCGAGCGGCAGCTTGCCTTCCCCAGCCGCACAGTGCATTACATGTGGTGCGGCCTGCCCGTGATCCATGCGGCTTTCAGCGAAGTAGCCGCCTACATCCGCGAGTACGAAGCAGGGTGGATAGTGCCACACGATGATTCGGTTGCCTTGCGGGATGTCGTCATTAGCGTATTGGCTAACCCAGAAGAAGCACGCAGACGTGGAGAGAACGCAGCTCGCCTGGCGAGAGAGCGATTCTCGTGGGATGTGACAGTGGAGTGCCTTGATCGCTTCGTGCGCAACCCATACGTGCGACAGGAGCGCATGACGCGAAAGTGGACCGGCGAGACGCTCAGTAATACGGCGCATGAGCCGAACCGCTACGTGACGGCCACTACAATTAATGCGATCAATAGCAATGGCGCTTCGGGCATGCCGCTACAGGTCGAGAAAAAGCTACGGAGTGTGCATGACAGGCGTCGCTCGCTACGTGCCCAGGTCGGCGCGAGAACACGGGAACTGGTGAAATCGGCCATTTCCAGCGTGGGAGGCGCACTTGGCGGGCAACTGGCGATGGCGGAGCTTATCACCGGACATAGCCTGGCGCAACGCTTCTATGTGCCCTACAATGGCCTGTCCGGTGTGCGGGTCGAGGTGCAAACGTTCGGCAGGCGCAGCACCTCTCGCCTCTTCTTGCGACTGCGCGACAATCCCGGTGCCACATCGGATATTTATCATGTCGAGATCCCAACCCACAACCTTCGAGAGGGGCAGACTCTGGCTCTGCGTTTCCCCTCAGTTGCAGGTTCGGCGGGCCGGTGGTTCTACTTCGTTGCCGAGTCGCCCGATGGCGCGCCCGGCGATGCTATTACGCTGCGGGCGACCTCAACAGCCAACGGTATACCTGGGCAACGCTACGAAGACGGCGTTCCCGCGGGCGGTTCACTCGTAATGAGCCTGGAGTACAACGGGATTACTGATGAACGCTGATCCCTCAATGACACAGGCACAGATCGAAACGATTGCTCAAGCGGCGCGCACCGTCACGGTTGTTATACCCACCTGCAACAATCTCGCCTTATTGCGCGAGTGTCTGCGGTCGGTCAGGAAGCTCGACTATCCTGCGGACCGGTTGGAAGTACTCGTGGTGGATAACGGGTCGAGCGATGGCACCTGCGGGGCCGTAGATGCGCTGTCCACGAACACACGCTGCATACGCATGGAGGGCAACATCGGCTTCGCGGCAGCTTGCAATCACGGTGCCGCCGAAGCCTCCAGCGAGTACATCGCCTTTCTGAATGATGACGCCCTTGCCGATCCGCACTGGCTCCAGGGGCTGTTTGAGGGGTTGGACGCTGGGGACGAAGGCACTGTTTGCGCGGCCTCAACCATTCTCTCCAGAGATGGCAGCGAGATCGAGTACAACGGCGCATCATCCAACTTGTTCGGTGTGGGGCGACCACGCTCGGTGTGGGGTTGGCCCGACGCGCCGCAGCCACCCACCGCAGGAAGCCCCCTGCTGTTCGCTTCGGGCGGCGCTATGCTCATACATAGGCGTACATTCCTCGACAGTGGAGGCTTTGACCCGAACTTCTTCGCCTACTTCGAGGACGTGGACCTGGGTTGGCGGCTCTGGGTGCTCGGCTATAAAGTCGTATATGCGCCGGGCGCGATAGTGCGGCATACAGGAGGCGCGACCGGCACTCGACAGCCTGCTTATCGTCGGTACACCCTCTGGGAGTGCAATTCACTGGCTACCGTGCTCAAGAACTACGAAAGCGGCAATATGGAACGCCTCCTGAATGCGGCTCTGCTGTTGCTGTACAAGCGGGCGCTCCTCGCGGCGGGCGATGCTTTCAACTCAGGGGACTATAAACTCACCGCGCCACAAGACAACAATCCGGCCAACATCGAGCGCCTGCCCCGCGTGAGTGTTGCCCATCTTGTGGCTATTGACAGATTCAACACGCTGCTCCGGCCTTTCATGCAGGAGCGTCGCCGCATTCAGGCATTACGAGTGCGCTCCGACCAGGAGATACTTCCCCTCCTCGGCAGGCTATGGGAGCCACAATTCGCGGGGGCCGAGTATGCCGAGGCCGCGCGGCAACTGGCGAGCGCCCTCCATCTTTATGGCATCACCGAACGCAGAGCACCCAATCGTGTGCTCCTGCTGGCTGGACCACAGGACGAGGAGGCATCTCGGCTGGCCTCTATGCTCGCCACCGATTTCACAGTAGCCCTGGTCACGGTCCAGGAGGGGGCTCGCCATAGGACCACTCTGGATAACGGCTACATGATTCACCGCGTAGCACCAGACGCGCCGGAGGTGCAGGGCCTTGCCCAACAGGCAGACTCTGTGATCGCGTTCCCTGGTGCTGCGGCAAGTCTACACAGGCATCTTGACAAACCACTTGCCATCATAGGACAAGCAGGCACAGCACCCGAAAACGTCACTCCCGCGCTGCTGGTCGAGAGCATAGACGATGTTAGGCTTATCGAGTTCTGCAAGGCACCCAGCACGGGTAAGCCTACTGTGTCTACTCTAAGATAAGAGAGTTATTGAGCGACTAAAGTAAAGTCCTGCTACCGGGGCCGCCTGCGATTTCGGTCGCAGTAGAGTCCTGATAGCCGCAACAGCACCCTGCGGTTGAAACCGCAGGCAACACTTACAAAGTCGCTCTGCGGCGACTAAGTTGGTACTGTAACCCTGTACAGTCCGCCATGCGGACTTTGTAAGTGTTGCCCGTGACTTTAGTCGCCGGGTGTAATCGTAGGCATGGGTAATCACCAGAGATTGCCGAACAAGTTTCATTAGAGAGGTTATTACCCAGCACATGCAAAGAGTCGAGGGTTCGGGCCTTCCTCTCCGTAACGCGGGATCGCTCGACATAGTAATGACCGTAGGCAGCGCGCAGGCACCACGGAGCAGAGGGCGACGCGTTCTCATGCTCGTAGGCCCGCCACTACTTTTCCTATTACTTAGCGCGATTTTCCTGTGGCAGCCAATCGTCACGGGCAAAGTCTTCCTGCCTACGGACCTGAGCTATCGCTATGACTACATGTGGCAATCGTACACGCCAGCGCCGGAAACGCCTGTAGCGCAAAACCCCACGCTCTCAGATGTGAGCGATTACTACTACCCCTATGCCGACTATGCCATTAAGCGCCTGCGCTCAGGCCAGTTTCCATTGTGGAACCCCTACATCCTCACCGGCACTCCCTTCTTTGCGTCCTCCCAGGCAGCGGTGCTCGACCCCATCAATCTGCTCACCTACCTTGCGGGTCCCCTCGACTACTGGGCGTGGGCTGCCTGGCTCAGGCTCGCGCTGCTTGGCTTCACCACTTACGGCTTTATGCGCGCGCTCGGACGCAATGCTGCGGCAGGCATAACGGCAGGCGTAGTCTTCATGCTATCCGGCTTCGTGGCCGCCTGGCTCAACTACAGCGTGGTTACGGT
>JBBSIK010000167.1:0-6570 GCA_038232115.1 Chloroflexia bacterium | reverse complement strand
TGTTCAGGCAGAGATTTGGCGCCCTGCAATACCTGATGATAGCGGCATAACGGCAGGCAATACCCTTGGCTGAGGCTTGACTGAGACGCCCTAAGCCTCACTCGGGAGATTGTGTGGCGCCAGTTCTGACACTTCCGAGAAAACGTGTGAACGTGAAAGTTCAGAGGCCGAATGGCCTCATGGGAGTTTTGGTGATACTCGCATCACTGGCCGGTCTTACGCTGTCAGTTGGTTTGGCATCAGCGAACAGTGTGAAGATGGCCAAGCAAGCCGCGTCAATATCCCGGAGCGAGGTGAGGGACGCCCGTTACTCGCCTGCGCATGGGGCAGGCGATATTCCTGGCGCATTCCAACTGATGCGGCACATGCCTGCCCCTTCCACGGGTCTGGGGCACGCGGTGGCCAGTGACGGACGCTATCTCTATGTAGGCGGGGGCTACGATTATGCCGCAGGCACAACCATAGATCAGTTTGCTCGCTACGATCCCGGTGCAGACAACTGGATAACGCTGGCACCGATGCCCACACCTGTTGTAGTGCACGCGATCGTCTACTCGCCCACCAACAACAAGCTTTACTCTTTCGGTGGGGGAGACTTAGACTGCAATGCCCTCTCGCTCACTCAGGTCTATGATATCGCAACCGACACGTGGTCGAACGGCCCCGCCCTTCCTGCTCCTCGCCTGGAGTTCGCGGGTGTTGGCTATTGGAATGGAAGGGTATACCTGGCGGGTGGTGCTTTGAGCTGCGATAACAGCACGAGCCAATCCCAGACGTGGATCTACGATATCGCTGCCAACACCTGGACCACAGGTACTGCCATGCCTCACGCCATCAATGCCTCAGCTTCCGGCGTGGTCAATGGCCACATGTACGTGCTCGGTGGTGCAGACGCGAGCAACACGGTACTAAACACCATTTACAATTACAATATTGCCTCGGACACCTGGACAACTTCAACTTCTCCCCTGCTTAATCCTACCTGGCTGGTAGGCTCAGCGGTGGTTGATGGCCAGATATGGGCCATAGGTGGCGAGGACTTCATCAATCCTGAAGGGCCTGCGAACGGAAAAGGCAACGGCAGTTTAAGGGGCATGTACGCGCGTCGCACTCCGAACTCACCTAATGCTCCTCTCGGCACCACCCAGATATTCGACCCGGCATCGGGTATAGTCACCTGGGGCCCGTTCATGAACATCGCCCGCGAAGACCTCGGAGCGGCATCGGTGGGCAACTACGTGGTTGCGGTGGGTGGCTACAACGGCGGTGCGCCCAATGGCGACTTCAGCCTCGACATCACGGAGGTTTCGGTCCAGTCCGGTTCGGGTGGGAGCGTTACCCCGACTCCCACCGCCACACAGCCGGTCCCCAGCGGCACTCCTACTTGCACAACAGGCAGTAACCACAATCCGTGGGCCGTCGCTAACCCGATGCCAAGAGCTGCGTTCCTGCCTGGGGTCGCCAGCGATGGTACGTACGTTTACTCCGCAGGCGGCAGCAGTGACACCGCGATGCTCGACCAGTTGACCCGGTACAATCCGGCTACTAACAGTTGGACCTCTCTCGCGCCGATGCCCTCTCCTGCTAACGGGTTGGCGCTAGTATACTCGCCCATCAACAACAAGCTCTACGCCTTCGGAGGTACCGCGGTCGTAACTCAGAGCCTGGACATCACACGTATCTACGACATCTCCACGGGCACTTGGTCTACGGGAGCGCCCATGCCCAACCTGCGCAGCCGCTTTGCTGGGGCTGGCTACTACAACGGCAAGATATACCTTGCAGGTGGTACCGCAGACCAATCGCCGGGTACGAGCCAGAACGACACGTGGGAATACGACGTCCTGAGCGACAGTTGGACGATCAAGCTGCCCGTGCCTATTCCGTTGAGTGCGGCAGCGTCCGCCGTGGTGGACGGGCACCTCTACGTGATAGGTGGCCGGACGCGGACAGCACCCACGTTGAACACTGTGTACGACTACGACATCGCGCACAACTTCTGGACTGCGCTCAATACCACGCTGCCGACCAATGTTTACTTTCCCGGAGGCACCGAGGTACACGGTCGCATCTGGATCGTGGGCGGGGTGAGAGGCTCCCCAACTTACGTGACGCAGATATTCGACCCGCACACGCGTAGCTTCAGCCAGGGTCCGTCGCTCAATGTAGCGAGATACGGCCTCGGAGCCGCTACTGCCGGCAACTATGTAGTCGCTGTGGGTGGGTATGACTTCGGAGGTAGCAACCTTGCTACGACCGAGGTAACTACCCAGTTTCCTGACTGTGTTCCTACTCCAACACCCAGTCCCACCACATGCATGGTATCGTTCAGCGATGTGCCCGAAGGCTCGCCGTTCTACCAATACATCAGGTGCCTGGCGTGCAGAGGCATAATCACAGGCTATGGGGACGGTACTTTCCGCCCCGACAGCAGCGTGACAAGGGGACAGGTTGCCAAGATCATCGCCAACTCGGTGCCGTACAACGATGCGATACCGCCTGCCCGGCAGACTTTCAGCGATGTACCATCTTCCAATTCCTTCTGGCTCTACATCGAGCGAGCAGCCTTGCACGGCTTAGTGGGTGGCTATGCAGATGGTACTTTCAGACCCGGCAATAACCTGACGAGAGGCCAGATCGCCAAGATAGACGCTATCGCGGCAGGGTACAGCGACTCTATACCCCCGGCACGACAGACTTTCTTGGACGTTCCTCCAGGCAGTCCCTTCTGGGTCTACATAGAGCGAGTGGCTCTGCATGGGGTGGTAAGCGGCTACGATGACGGTACTTACCGGCCGGGCAACAATGTCACGAGGGGTCAGGCATCTAAGATAGTGGCCAACACCTTCTTCCCTAGCTGCGCGCCGCCTGCTAGGTAAGCGACCTCGGACCACCAGTGCGAGCGCTGTGCAACTGAATGTGTGGTGATCCAACAATTGGGTGGAAAAGCGCAAATCCGCACAACCAACAAGGGCTACTCGCCGTGAGTAGCCCTTGTTGGTTACATACCCTGGGAATCGTAGAAATGAACGACCTGGCGCTTTCCTGACCTACGAAATGAATATGGAGTAAGTAAGATGAAACATCGGAGCACTAACGTGCGGGTGGACACCGGAACAGTAGCGCGAACGCTCCCGGATCTTGGCGTGCTCTCAGAAGAGCAACACAATGAGCTCTTTCGTCGCCGCACTTTGCTCGGAGGTCTGGCCGATCACGAGCGGGTGAGTAATCTACTTCTGGCAATGCGCGCAAGTGAAGTCGGCTTGTCGTTGCGAATGCTGCGGTACTATCATACCCGCTTCCGGCGCTATGGCTTGATCGGCCTCGCTCCCCAAGTCCGTGCAGACAACGGCAAGCACCACACACTCAGCCCTCACATGGTGCAGGTCATCGAGAGCCTGCGGCTCACCCATCGAGATGCCCCGATTCGCTTTGTGTATGAGCTGGCCTGCCAGTATGCCTGTAGTGTGCGGTAACTTCATCCACACGTTCAGTGGCTCTCATGCCGCCTCCCGATGGTAGTCGTGAATGATGCCGCCAAGCACGTCCCGACGTTTCGCTGCACCATCTCTGCGAGCACTTTCGATTGGAATGGGGCAACGCTGCTCAATGCCTTGGTGGGGACGGGCTTGATTGTAGTAGCCGATGTATTCCCTCATCACATGGCGCAGGTGACCTTCGCCCAGTATCAACAGCCGGTCCAGGCATACTTCGCGGGCCGAGCGGATCCATCTTTCCGCGAACGCATTCGCTTTGGGCGCTCGGTAGGGTGTCCGAATAACCTCCACACCTTTAGCTGCAAAGACAGCATCGAAACCCGCCGTGAACTTAGCATCCCGGTCACGGATTAGGAAACGCATCGTCTTGCGCTCATCCTGCAAGGTCCATGTTAGTTGACGAGCTTGTTGCGTAACCCACTCCCCAGTTGGGTGGGCGGTGCACCCTGCGAAATGCACCCGGCGACTGCCCAACTCAACGAAGAAGAACACGTAGAGAGTCTTCAACCAGGCTGTCTCAACGGTAAAGAAGTCGCAGGCAATGAACTGCTCCCGATAGTGACTCAAGAACGTCCCCCAACTGCTGCCCTTCTTGGCCCGCTCAGGCGCAGGCGGCACCTGCTGACGGTTGAGTATATCTCTAACCGTCGAGCGCCCAATCTGGTAGTCAAGTTTGAGCAGCTCTCCATGCAGTTTGCTATAACCCCAAGTCGGGTTCTCCGCAGCAAGCCGTAGCAGCAACACCTGGAGTTCAGGATCGGTGGCTGGTCTACCGCCAGCTCGCAGTTGCTTGAAGGTCCACTTGCGGCGGACCAAATCACGGTGCCAGCGCAGGACGGTGTCAGGCTTGAACAAGAGCAGCACTTGGTTCAATGTAGCCTTCACCCCGCGGCCCAGGCCCGTGAGTTTTGCCGTGAGTACTGCCAGGGCGACTTTCTCCGTACGAGACACGCGCGGCGCGTGAGGTTGTTGGCGTTGCAAGATGCGCAACTGCTGGCGGAGGAGCAGGATTTCGAGGTCCTTATGTTGTTCAGAGCGGCGGTGGATGGCGAAGAGGTCGAGCAGCAAGGAGAGAAGGTTTGCCAGTAAGAGGTAAAGCATAGCCCGCGGAACTGCATAAGCTATGCCGAGCAACTATTGCTGGAAGGCCTGGTGCTGGCTGCAGGTAAGCGTTGCATCTACGTACGCAGTTCCCGCACACTACAGGGGCATTACGACGAGACTGATACTGAGGTATCCAATGTAATCCAGCACGCTTGGACGGAGTTCGCCCGCACCGGCATCCCCTCAAATCCTGCCGCACACAGTGGCCCAGCGTTACCAGCTCAGATCCCCAGTTCACGGTGATTGCGGATCAAACACAAGGGCTGCCATTGAGTATCAGCCCGGTGACTCGGCTGATCAACACAGTGCGCCCAAAGGATGACAGTATATAGACAAAATGCTTGGCCACAGGGTGTTTCCCACTCTGCCTGCCGTTAGGCTGCCATCAGCACACACCGTAAGGTACCAAATCGCTGTACACCAGCGCCGGCCGCGCCACGCACCCTATCTGTACCGACCTATACTCTGGGCGCTTCTTGAGTATGGCGTATGCGAGCCTAACCTCCTGGCACCACGATCAGCCCGATGATGCCGAGCACGAAGGCTATCAGCACTGCGGCTGAGTCGATGCCAACTCGCCAGACGCGGCGCTCAGAGTGGAAGATGAGACCGGCCAGGTAGATCGTTGTTAGCAGGATGCCGAGCGCGGCCAGGTAGATGTCGCTCGGCTTGGCCTGGGGTATCACCGCTCGGCCTGAGAGGACGCCTACAAGCAGCAAGAGAACGGGGAGAAAGGCATTACCCCCGAAGATGTCGCTGACTGCCAGTTGGTTGTCGCGCAGTTTGATGGCTTGCAGTCCGGTGGAGAGCTCTGGGAGCGAAGTGGCGGCAGCGAGGAAGGTCGCTCCGAAGATGGCCCCGGTCATTCCCACATGCTGAGCGATTGCGTTGCTTGCCTCCTCGATGCTGAAGCCTGCGGCCAGAGTAGCCAGCGCAGCTCCGGCAAAGATGGCTAACGTGCGCCCGATATGACCTGCGTTACCTTTATCCTGCTTGTCACTACTACCTTCATCACCTTCATCACCAGCTACATCGTCTGTCTCGCCCTCTTGGCTGCTCCGGCCCGCGTCTTTCCCTCCATCTTCCTTATTCTCTCTGTTCTCGCCCCTGCTGACCTGCCAGGGTAGTCCCTTGCGCGCCTTATTCAGCAGAAAGATCCCACCGATCCAGGTTGCGGCGATCATGCCTTCGCCCGGCCCAACGCCGCCGATCGCGAGGTTGGGTGGAAGTTGTTTTGCGAGCACAACAAGCACGAGCACTGCGATTACCATGCTGCCTTCGAGCACCGGCAGCAGCGACGTGACCTGGCGCGTCAGGGGGCTGCGATCAGGGGTGGCGGCGTCCAGAGCGATCAGCACCACTGTCTGCACCCCGATGCCGCCCAGGATATTACCGATAGCCAGGCCCACTTGCCCACTTAGCCCCGCAGCCACGCTGATCGCGATCTCGGGGAGATTGGTGGCAACAGCCAGGATGAGCAAGCCACCCAGAGCCTGGCCCATATGGAAATGGTCCGCTATAGAGTCCGTGGTGTTGGATAACTGCACGCCGGCAACCCAGATCACCACTGCGGACACCAGAAATATGCCTATCAACACCGGCATCGACATCGATTGGAACATAGATCTCCTCTTACCGGAACAGGCGTGCGAACGAGCCCGCCACTTTGCCAGGAGCAGTATGTATGCCATCTGTTAGTCACTGTGGGAAGCGACGCCTCTGTATCAAGGAACGCGGGTAGCGCAATAGGGCTATGTTGCAACAACTTGAGGGCTTAAAAATGGAGGCGCAGTGATACGAGCTGGACAGGAAGGCTATGCCGCCAGCCCGAAGGCTCTCGACACGAACCTGACCTGGCTCATGATGTCCCCTTTGATTGTGCCCTTTACTTGACCCTTACGAAGTTGGTTTGTTGCTTCATATCCTTGCAGTGTCCGCCATGCTGTGTCGAATGACCAGAATCCTAGAC
>JBBSIK010000166.1:0-6571 GCA_038232115.1 Chloroflexia bacterium | reverse complement strand
TCCTGTTTTGCTTTATGGGCGACTACGATAAATTACTGGTGATTACCCACATGTCAGAGCACCCCCGGCGGTTGAAACCGCGGGCAACGTTTACGAAGTCCGCATGGCGGACTGGGCTTGGTTATAGTGCCAACTTAGTCGCCGCATGGCGACTTTGTAAGTGTTGCCCGTGACTTTAGTCGCCGGGGAATTGGGTTATCACAAGCAAGAACGAGCCAATTGCCCCCTGGTTGCTCCTACCTGAGATAGGAAGTTTGCCAGCAGCGCCTTGCCAGCTCGCGTCATCATCGATTCGGGGTGGAACTGCACGCCCGATACAGGCAAGCTGCGGTGCTGAAGACCCATTATCAGCCCGTCTGCCGTCCAAGCCGTGACCTCTAGCTCCTGGGGGCATGTGGCCGTGTCCACCACAAGGGAGTGGTATCGCGTGGCCGAAAAGGGGTTGGGCAAGGCGGCGAATACACCCTTGCCCGTGTGAAATATCTCGGAGGTCTTGCCGTGGCGCAGTTCGGGAGCGCGCACGATTTGAGCACCATATACCTGCCCAATGCACTGATGCCCCAGGCACACGCCCAGCACAGGTATCCGCTCCGCGAAAGCCTCTATAGCTTCCAGAGAGACCCCCGCGCTATCGGGCGCTCCCGGTCCCGGCGATACCACCAGGCCATCAGGGTTTAGCCTCTGCAACTCGGCCACGGATATGGCGTCGTTGCGTACTACTCGCACGTTGGCCCCTAGTTCGCCCATGTACTGGTACAGATTGTAAGTAAAAGAGTCGTAATTGTCTATCATTACTATCATATCTTCCTCCTTCCTGCTCCCTCTGGTTCCCGCAACTGGCCGTCAACAGCCTCATCGCGCTCGATATCCTCTGCCAGGTCTATGGCAGAAAGCAACGCCCGCGCCTTATGCTGGGTCTCACGGTACTCGCTTTCAGGTACGCTGTCGGCCACAATGCCTGCTCCCGCTTGCACCGAGGCCAGGCCGTTCTTGATTACCAGAGTGCGAATAGTAATCGCGGTGTCCATGCTGCCGTCGTATCCGATATAGCCTGCCGCTCCCGCGTAGGGACCACGCCTATCATGCTCCAACTCGGATATAATTTGCATGGCCCTCACCTTGGGCGCACCGGACACCGTGCCCGCCGGGAAGCAGGAGCGCAGGGCATCAATAGGTCCGAGGCCGTCCTGTAACTCCCCTTCGACTTCAGATACCAGGTGCATCACGTGGGAATAGTGGTCCACCTGCATAAAGCGGGGCACATGCACGCTACCTATTCTGGAGATGCGTCCGATGTCGTTGCGGCCCAGGTCCACCAACATCAGGTGCTCGGCACGCTCCTTCTCATCGGCACGCAGTTCTTGCTCCAACAGCGCATCTTCGTGCCTGTTCCCACCGCGAGGGCGGGTGCCCGCGATAGGGTGGGTCGTGACCGTGCCGCCCTGCACCTGTACGAGCATCTCTGGAGACGCTCCGACCAGGCAGGTATCGCCGAACTGTAGAAAGAACATATAGGGCGAAGGGTTCACCATACGTAGCGCCCTGTAGATGCTGAAGGGGTTAGCCGTTGTACGCTTCTCGAAGCGTTGGGACAGTACCACCTGGATAATGTCGCCCGCTGAGATATGCTCCCTTGCGGCCTCTACCATCCCCTCGAACTCGGCCTGGGTGCAGTTGCTCTCGACCTCTGAGATATACCTGGCCGGTTCTGCATGATACTCGCCTGGAACGAAGGACACCGGTCGGCGAAGGCGCGCCATGACGGCTTCTACCCTGCTGGTTGCCTGCGCGTATTCGTGGTCCGAGTTCGACGTGAGTGGGGCGAGGGTGAGCACCTGTGCTGTGCGCTGCACATGATCGAACACTACCAGGGTATCGTAGAAGGCGAATGCCAGATCGGGAAGGTCTAGCGGTTGGTTAGAGGCAGGTTGCACAGGCTCCAAAGAGCAGGCTATTTCGTATCCGGCATAGCCAACCGCCCCTCCTGAGAAGCGGGGTATACGGATCTCGTCAGGCACAATTATTCGCCGCGCCGAGATGTGCGCCTCCAACTCCGCGAGAGGATCGCGGCAAGGAACTTCTTGTGCGGAGGCGGAACCATCGGGCTGCGCGAGCTTCATCTTGCCGTCTTTTGTGGTGAGCACCTGGCGCGGCTCGGTGCCCAGGAACGAATAGCGCCCCACCTGATTGCCGCGCTCCACACTCTCCAGCAAGAAGCAATGCTCCCCGCGCCTGATTTTGAGGAGAGCGGATACAGGGGTGTCGAGGTCGGCTGCTAACTGACGGCTGATGAGCGTGTATGGCGCGGGCCTGTCCGCGCCCTGATTCGTATGCTCGGCTGCCAGAGCGCTGAACGTCTCGCGGTCCATCGAAAAAGCTTCGGGCAAAACTTTCCTCCAATCACAGCAAAGGAGTTATCCAGTCTGGTGTGGAGGGCTAGAATCAAAAAAGCCCTCCATCCGCAAGGGACGAAGGACCTGAATCCTCGTGGTACCACCCTTTTTCCGCCGCTTTCGCCGCGCTCAACAGGTACCTGGCTGCGACCTGCAACCGCCGATACCCGGCTCCCTCATAACGGTGGAGTGTCCGGCATAGCCTACTCGTACACAGTCTATGTGTCTTTCGGTATGCGACTCACAGCTCCATTCACCCGCTGCGCCGACGCCGGACTTTCACCTTCTCCGGCTCTCTGTGGCCCCGCTTCGCTTGCTACTAGTGCTGCTCAAAGTCTTTGCTATGTTCCATTGTATGTCTCTAGTCTACGAGCAGACGACCATGTTGTCAAGGTGCATCTCCTTATGATTACCCACATCCGCAATTGTGCCCGGCGACTAAGTTGGTACTGTAACCACCTTCAGTCCGCCATGCGGACTTCGTAAGTGTTGCCCGTGACTTTAGTCGCCGGGTGCTGTTGGCTCCCGCAGATATGGGTAATCACCAGGCATCTCACTTTGGATAATAGAATGGTAGATGCTTGAGCATGATAATGCAAAGGGATTAGCGGCGACTACCCAAATTAGCTATTTATCCGCAACTTAGTCGCAATATATTGACTCGGCTTCACACGTAGCGTATACTAGCCCTCAATCAGGCACGCAATACTCTGTATTATGTGCTGTTTAACAAACATCCTAGCCTGTATAGGGCTACGGGTGCTGTTGACTTAAAATTGATCAAATAATGGGAGGATTCAAGTACTATGCAGCAGACAATGCAACGTCCAATGGGTGTAACGATTCTGGCGGTATTGGCGATCATATTCGGTATACTGGGCATACTGGGCGGAGGGCTTACCTTGCTCGGAGGCGCTGCACTTGCGGCAAGCGCAGGCACGGCCAACGCGGGTCTCCTGACGGCCCTGGGAGGCATCCTGCTTGTCACCTCGGTGCTCGAACTGGCATTCGGCATCGGCGCATGGACCCTCAAGCCGTGGGCCTGGACACTTGGCGTCGCTCTTGAGGTGATCTCGCTAATTCTCGCTGTAGTGAATATAGCCCTCGGCGGCAGCATAACCGGCCAACTCCTGGGCATCATCATCGCTGCAGTGATTCTCTACTACCTCTTCACCCCCGCCGTAAAAGCAGCGTTTGGTAGGGCCTAACAGACAAGCCTAGCAATAGCGCACATGTAAGGGAGCCACTTCGCACAGGGGTGGCTTCTTTGCTGCCCAGAATCAGACGAAGCCTGGTTCCCATTTAGCGATGTACTATGACCACCCACAGGGCATGCCTTATAATAGAACAGTGCGCCGACCCCAGATGCAGAGGCGCGGAAGATAGGGTTATGAACACGCAATATGATGTGGTTATCGCGGGCGACGTGTACTGCGATTTGATATTTACAGGGCTGTCCAGGATGCCACTGTCGGGCGAGGAGCTTTTCGCCACGGACTTCGACATGGCGGCGGGCGGTGTATTTATAACGGCGGTTACGCTGCGCCGCCTCGGCATGCGGGTGGGCCTCTTCACTCACATAGGCAACGACCCGTTCAGCCGCTTTCTGCTCGAAGCCTTGCAGGAGGAGGATATTGACCTCGCTCTCGTGCAGAGGCTGGACCGCAGCGTACGCACAATCACAGCCTCGTTCTCGTTTGCCGAAGACCGCAACTTCGTCAGCTTCACCGATCCACGACCCCCGCAGCCCACGCCCGCTGAAGCGCTCTCGCAGTGCAGCTTCCGCCACATCCATGTCCACTGGCTCGGCCAGCTATGGGACGAACCGGGCCTCGTGCAACTGGCAAGAGAGCAGGGGGCTACTATATCACTCGACTGCCAGTGCTGTCCCGAAGCGATGTCGCGCCCCGATGTGCCCGAAAAGCTGGGGCTGGTAGACGTATTCATGCCAAACCGGGCGGAAGCATTGCAGGTGACAGGCACAGACGATCCCGAAGAAGCCTTGCGAAAGCTTGCCGCTTGGACCTCCACCGCCATCGTCAAGCTGGGGCGGGAGGGCGCTATCGCCATGCAAGGAGGCCGCTTGCGGAGGTTCCCCCCTGTGCCGGTCAATGTGGTAGATACCACCGGCGCGGGGGATGCCTTTGCGGGAGGTTACGTGTATGGCATGCTGTCGGGTATGCCGTTTGAGGGGGCGATGAAAGCTGCCACGATATGCGGAGGGCTTTCCGTCACGGCGCAGGGCGGGGCCACCAATGTGCCACGACTATCGCAGCTACAGGAGTGGATGGCGCGAGATTGGGGGCCGCAGTAGTGAAAGTAGCTTACATAGGCGGGGGCAGCGCCTACGCACCCGGTGTGCTGCGGGCCTTTATCTCGGCACCGGAGGTGTTCGCAGGCGCTGAGATAGCCCTGGTGGATATAGATAAGCCCAATCTCGATGTCGTGAAGCGCCTGGGCGAGAAGATAGCACAGGCCGCCCATGTGGACCTGCGGATTACGGCCACCACCGCCCGCCGCGCTGCCCTGGAGAGCGCCGATTTTGTGCTTACGTCGTTTCGGGCCGGTGGCTTCCATGCGCGGGCTATAGACGAGCGTATACCTCTCAAGTATGGCGTCATCGGTCAGGAGACGGTGGGACCGGGCGGCTTCTTCTTCGCGCTTCGCAGTCTCTATGTGATGCGCGAACTGTGCGCTGAAATCGAGAAGATTTGCCCCGAAGCCTGGCTCATCAACTACGCCAATCCCACGAACATCATAGGCGAGGCAGTGAGCCGCTTTTCGAATGTGAAAGTGCTGGCGCTCTGCGATGGCGGCAAGCACGACGCTTTTCATGTGGCCGAGCAGTTGGGACACAGTGCTACCGAAACTGAATTCATGGCTTACGGGCTGAACCATGCAACGTGGTCCACACGTTTCACTATTGCAGGCACGGACGGCGTTGAACTGATGGCCCGCGAGCATAGCCGGGTGATAAACGACCCACACGTGCCTGGCAAAGTAAAGAGAATGTTTCGGCTGGCGATGCGCTACGGAAGGCTGCCCAACGAATACATGCAGTACTACTATTTTCCCGAAGAAACCCTTAGTGAGGCGCGAGCGGCGAACATAACGCGGGCCGAGGTAATTATGGCGGAACTGCCCCGCATCTTCGCTCATTACCGGGAGCAGGCCGAGCGACAAGCCCCAACTCTCACCCTGCAACGCGGCGGCAGTGGCTTCGGCGAGTTCGCGGTAGACGTTATCACGGCGGTGGCCTGCGATAGTGGGCGCGTGGAGATGCTGAACGTGCCCAACAGGGGAGTGCTGCCGAACCTCCCGACGGAGCGAGTAGCCGAGGTGCCCTGTCGCATAGACCGCTGTGGCGCAACGCCGCTGGCTCAGGGCGAAATACCGGGCGAACTGCGGGGCCTGATTAGTGCTCTTGCTGAATACCAGGCCCTCGCCGCGGAAGCAGGCTGGTTCGGGGATAATCGAGAGGCCGCCGTAAAAGCGTTGGCCGCCAACCCGCTCCTGTGGAAACTGGACGCTGACCGAGTGGAAGCTATGTACGGCGAAATGGCGCATGCACACAGGGAATGGCTGCATGAGGGGTTGCTATAGATGCAGGGCAAGGTATATGATGTTGGCACAACAACATACGCCAGGACATTAGCAATGTAGGTTGTAGCCACTAAAAAGTATGTGGAAGAAGAGTTGCCATGGATAGGAACGTGCATATCAATGAAGTAAAAGGCCAGCTTGAACTTGATAAATCCGTCTTACCTATTTTCCAACAGTGGAAGCAGGAGAATGAGTCGTGGATACCAAACTTTAACATATGGAGTTATCTAAATCTAAGAGGAGACTTTGATTTAGCGGCAGCGTTTAGCAAGCTCTTCTTCCCGGACTTCGTTGAGGTTGACGGGTGCGTGCTTCTAAAGGAACAGTATTCGCCTGAAGGGTTGAGTCGATGGATGAAAAGCTATGACGGAAACACGAGGGCCGTTGAGGCAATGATGAACCACGTACATATCTGGGACCGCTTTCTTAATTCGCCTAGAGATGTAGAGTACCCTGAGCATGGGCTTACTTCAGAAAAGTGGACAAGAGAAAGACTCTGGTCCACAATATGGAGGAAGCACTAAATGATGCCTAAGAAGTCACCCTCAACCCAGACAAACCAGATGAGCCAAAGC